>NZ_JAPDDR010000011.1 GCF_025950095.1 Luteolibacter rhizosphaerae
GGTGGTTTGTTTTCTCCGGCCCGCTCGCCCCGCCGGTTCGCGTGCGAGCCGGTTCATCCGAAGAACCTCGCGTAGAGGTCCCATGTGCAGAAAAATATCCAAGTTTTCCGCCCGTCAAGAGGCAGGCGAAAAAAATTCTCAGAGTGGTGGAGATGTTGATGCGCCAGCTAGCGATTAGCGAGGACGATTCCTGAATGGCGACCAGTCTTCATCGCTTTCCACGTGCACCCGACGCCGGGCACAGAGTTTGAGAAGTTCGTGCGGCGGTCTTCGGCCCAATGATGACGAAGGGAAGGACACGTGGGCTTTCGAGCTCTAATCTTTAGGTCTGAGTACCACTCTGCCCCGGGGAGCTTCGCAGGGAACGCACGACCGATTGAGGCCAAGCGCCTTCTAACGCCGTGCTGTACAACTTGGCGTCTTGCTTCTCGCGGGAATGGGGTGACGAGGCAACTTATAATGACAAAGGCACCCGGGCATTTCCCGGGTGCCTTGCAAATACTAGCCTCCTTCTCTACCGGAGAAGAATCAGAGTTCTAATCAAATCTCGCTCACCGAGAGTCGGGCGAAATGCCTCGGTGAGGTCATGGGGATCTCAGCCGAAATGGCCGAAGCGTCGTTAACGATGTATGTGGTGACCGGAGTCCAAAAATCGGGAGCCGCCCCTAGGGTAGTGGACTCCTCAATCGCATAGGCAACGTCCCCATTCGCTACAGCGATATCGCGTTTGGCGAAGCTGATAACGCCATCAACCAACGTTCCGGGGGATGCGTCCGGAGCAGTGGGATCCAAGCCCGCGATGGCATACTCCAGGAGATTGCTGAGGCCATCCTGATCTGGGTCTGCGCCAGGAAGCTTCTCCGCCTCGCTGAGTCCGGGAAACTGGTCCATGAACGCCGTGTAGCCACCTCCCCCTGATTTTGTCAGCTTGATCTCCTTCGCGGTTGTGTCGTGTTGGAGGATGTATCCGGCGGGTACGTTCAAGCTAGAGACATCACCACCAAATGAACCGGTATAAGTAACGAGGGTATACGACGTTGCGGTCGGCTCGGAAAGAACATTGAAGGTTACATTGTCAGGCGCGAAGCCGACGTCGCCAGAGATGTCTACCCGATCGGCATTAGCGCCGGAGATATCCACGTGGAGCTTTCCGCCTGACGAGAAGGAGAGATTGCCGGTAATTCCTAGATCTCCAACAGCTGTGGTTAGACCGGCAGTGAGTGTACCCCGTCCGCCAATTTGAATGCCGTTGCTGGAGGAAATGGCGCCGCTGCCACCCAAAAGCCCGGTGGCGTTCGTATTATCAACACCATCTGCGTTCCCGTTGCCGACACGTATTGGGTTCGTCCCGTTGCTCTTGCTGAGTGTTCCGTCAACGATCAGGGAGCCGCTGGAACCCTCGTTTCTCCCAACAAAGAACTGCCCGGCAGCAGCCGAGGTGTCTGTGAGAGTCGCACCGGCACCGATGATGAGAGTCCCGCTACCGGATTCGCCGACACTGATATCGGACCCGGTGTGCACCGCGATTCCGCCGGCAAGGTTATAGGTTCCAGAATGGCCGGCAGCAAGGCCGACAACCAAAGCTCCGCCCACCTCGACTGCTCCTCCGCTTTGGTTCAGAGTGGCGCTGCCGGTTCCTGCGCTCGTGGTGGAGTCACCGCCCAGAAACAAACCTCCACGCACAGTAAAAATGCCATCACCCACCGTGATGAGCCCAGTTCCGTTATTCACGCCGGCCCGTATCCCGCTAACGTTGGTGATCCCATCATTGTGGTTGAAATTACCGGTGCCCTCCGCGCCGATCACAAGATTCGAGGAACTGGTAATTTGGTAGATGCCGCCGTTGACGTTGACGGTGCCGTTTCCAGTGGAATTCTGCCCAAGCCAGTCCCAATTGCCCGATGAATTGTGGTAGAGTGCGTCGGTCTGGACATCCACCACACCAGTACCATTGAAGCCAATTCGCATGTCGCCCACGTTTCCTCCATCCTCGCGGCGGAACTCCCCGCCGGATGCGATCGTTAAGGTGCCGATACCAGTGCCATTTCGACCTAGGAACAAATCTGACCTAGCCTCGATCGTGTTCGTGCGGGAAAAGATCGCTGAGTTCTCCACGGTCATCGCGCCCGTCCCCGTGAAGCCGATGGTGAACTCTCCATCGGACATGTCCATCCGGGCTGACTCACCATTTAGATGCAGCAGGCCTTTCGCGCCGCCGCCGGCTCCTACCTCCACATTACCCCGCGCGTTTACTTGCCCACCCGGATTCACGGTGAGTGAACTTTGAAGGTCGGATGTCGATTGCCCAATCCGTATGTGAGGGTTCAAGACCGCGGTGGCCCCGTTCCAAGTCTTCTGATCCCCTTCAAGGACCCCGTCGGAATTAATGGTGACGACACCAACAGTCCCGGTGCTGGGGGCGAGGTTCATTGAAAACGCTCCGCCGTTGGGCGAAAGATCCACGCGGTCGCGGAGATTAAGCACGGCGCTGCCGTCAGCCCCGACAGAGTCGCCAACCTTGATGGTGCCGTTGCCATTGGTTTCGACGCCGACCTGAAGGTTAGTGCCGCCACCTGTGGAATCAGTTACGTGGAAGCGTCCATCGTTAATGTTCAGGGTCCCGGCGCTCTTGTGGCCGATCCTAACCCACCAGCCGCCTTCAGCTTGGCTGAGAACACCCCCATTAATATTGACGGCGTTGCCGTTGCCTACACCGAAGTCGTTCGAACCATCTAGGCCGGCAAATGGAGCACCATTGGTGTAGATGACCGTATGGCCGGAAAGGATGTTTGCAGTATCCCCGACGCCGGTCTGAGGGACGACTCCACCAACCCAAGTTGTGGTGGCATTCCAGTTACCCGAAGTGGACGAGTCAATTGGCACAGCGGTGGCAATACCCAAGGGCAGGAAAATCAGGGCAAATGATGACTGCCGCGATAACGAAGAACGTAAAGTGTTGGCGGGGTTCATGGGGTTCATAGGAACAAGCTACTTGGAGCCGGCCTTACCCGGCGTCAACGGGAAAGGTAGTCACGGCGGCACGGCCTCGATGTATTGGCAATTAACAATTTCGGTGGGTGCTTTGCGTGGAGTCGTTGCGACGCGATCCGCGCAGAATTCGAAGCGTCCTAAATGGAGTTTCCCCCGAAATTCCGGGACGGGTTTCAAGACGCGGGCAAAAGAAGCCCCAGCCCCATCGGTGCCGGGGCGATCATTGAGGCGGATCAGGTTGACGGAGCTTCGCGCCAGGCTTCCCGGATCGCTGCCAAGGAAGCTTGGACGGCTGCGGGATTTGCCGAAGGTTCATCCTCTGCAAGCTCCTCACCCACCACCTGCGGGAGTTCGCGGGTAAGAAGTGTCACGGTGGGAGCACAGCCCTTCAGCCCTTCTTGGGCAATCGCCTGGAGTTCCGAATGTCCGGCGCTCAAGGCCAACGTGAGCAGCATTCCATAGGCAGTCGCTGCGGTCGTCTGCGCTACGATGTCGTCCCGAACCATGCGGGAGACGGAGTGCTCGCGCACCTTCCCGTAGAGACCTGCTAGCACTCCCGTCGCTGTCGTCACACTCTCCTTCAACGCGGCGCCGAGAGCACCTCCCTCGCTCTTTGAAATTGACTTGAGGGTCTCGATCCGTCGCTCGCTCGCAGTGGCTATCCCATCGAGCAGCGCGGTGAGAACTGGCCGGCGTGTTACCCGGTCATCGTCGAGCTGCCCCCGAATCGCTTTGGAGATGTCGGTTTCCAATCCGATCATGTCGTTCACATACTGGCGGATACTGTCTTGGTGCTTCGTGCTCATCGCCAAACTCGATCGCAGAGGGCGTGCCGCGGTCACGATCGTGCTGCAAAGCCTGTTCTTCCAATCCTGCATGTGCATGATGCATCTCGCTTGCACTTGGACAGGGCATTTTTCCGCCGCCCCGGTGTTCGATCCTCTCGGGCAAACAGCCTTTCCTCAGCTCCTCTCTCTGATAAAGCTCCCGCGTGTCCTCGCCCACGCTCTACCTCTTCGGCGGCCCCAATGGATCGGGGAAAACCACGTATGCCCGGGCGTTCCTTACCTCACAGTTTGAGCACCCGCTTCGCTTCCTGAACGCCGATGAGATGGCCCGAGGCCTATCGCCCCTGTCGCCTGAGTCCGTGGCGCTGAAAGCCGGGAAGCTTCTGCTCCGAGAGATCGACGAGTGCATCGCGGCCGGCACTTCGTTCGGGCTTGAATCTACCCTGAGCGGGTCTGCTCAAGTTCGAATCCTTCAGCGCGCCAAAGCGAGGGGCTATCTGGTCGAGCTCCACTTCTTTGCCCTCCCGTCACCGGAATTGTCTATCGCCCGGATAGCCCAGCGTGTCGAAAAAGGTGGCCACCATGTTCCCGACGACGATGTCATGCGCCGCTACCCGCGGAGCCTGGGAAATCTCGCGCGCATCTACGAACCTCTCTCCGATCACTGCTTCCGCTGGAATAACGTCGCCGTTCCCGCCGCCCTTGAACCCGCACAATCGAGAACCGTGGATGCGTTTTCGGAACCTGCGACCGCGGCCGCTCGGGTGATGGCTTCAGACCTTTTGGCCGAGCAAAAGAGATGGCGTCTCCCTCTCCTCACTTGGAGAGGCGGTGCACTCTCGGAATTGACGTGAAGTCGACGGCTCTCAGGCCCGCAGTGCGGCCGTGTTGCGGTGATGTTGAAAGCCTACCCAATGATCCATTGCCAAAGCGCGCTTCCGCCGAGGATGGCCGCAGCTACCAGCCAAGAACCTGCGACCATCTTCAGACCGAGGCTGGCCTGAGGAGGATTTTCCGAACCGTATGCCTTGGACGCATTCATAGACCTACCTAACCAGCCAACTGGCAAGCTGCCACAAGGCCATCTACGTAGGGTAGCACTCTTCGCGCGCAAAATCGCGGAAGGCTGAGAAAACTGCTCTCCATTTCACTGGGCGCCCCAATGGATATCGACAACATCCGCAAAGGGGACCCGAGTGACCAAGCCGCCAGAGACATCGTTGTGTCACGAATCGCAGAATAACGCGGGAGGGGACCTCCTCAGCTCCACCTCCCGCGGCCGTGCGTTGACACAGCACTGTTTGTTAGAACGGTTTTTGCTGCTGGCAACTGAGCATGATGCGCAGTTATACGCCTCCATTCTCAAATTCGGACTCGATCTAAGCAACACACCTAAGAGTGTCGAAACAGTTTGCGCTAATGGAACTCGCGAGGCATGGTGCGAACTTTAGTTTCTTGCACGTTCTGCTCCTCTTCCTCTGAGCCCGTTCTCCCTGGCGCTCTCACCGGTAGCGGCCCACCTCTTGCCAATGCCGTTATGGAATCCACTGTGACAGGCGTACTACGTACGTCGCCTGAATGCTGCTTACCGGGGGCCTGGATACTCCCGGAGTCGGTGCCGGACTGGGAATGAAGCGTGAAGCCGCGTGTGGTCACGTGCTACGGCTTGAAGAAGAGGGAGATCGTCTTTCGCCTGGTGGGCCGTGTCGGCGGCCACCATCTCACCGCGTGGCGGCGGGTTGATAGTTTGAATGATGAAGCTACATGGAAAAGTTAATGCACCGGGCACGCTGGGCCTTGTCCGTGCGGCCGTAGAAGCAAGCCGGGAGCTCACCATTGGATATCAGGGTGAGATCCTCACGGTGCAGCCGCACGCCCTCCTTCAAGCCCCCAAGACCCATGCCTACGTCTTGGTTGCTTGGGATCCTCAGGCAGGCGATTGGGGTTACTTCCGGTTCGCTCTGATCCGTGGATTAAAATTCGAGTCCCGCGCCTTCGTGCCGAAGGGTAGGATTCCGCGGGCGGTCCCTCGCGGCTCCACCATGAAGAGGGCCAACTGATTTCGGGCCGGGCCCCCTCAACGAAGCCCGGCCCGTCCGGAGCAACTGGGCGCTACACTGCCGTCCCTTCCATATTGGAAGGTTAGAAAGAACCAGTCCTGCCGGGAAGCTTGCGGGTCGGGCTGCCCCTAGGAAGCCCGACCCGCTGGCAAGCCGCCCAAGCCATACGGGCGACGATTCTTGATATCCAGCTCGCGCCCGGTTTCAAGAATCGGAGCGTACGAGGATCTCTTATTTTTCCGGCCGGCGGCGGGACTTCCCACCCGTTGCGCTGGAGGATCCATTCGTAGTGGTCTTCCCAATAGCTCTTGGCGCGCTCCGGGATTCGAGGACTGAGCCCGCGGGCCCACGCCAGCCGCTTCAGCACGTAGCGCCGAACCCGCTCATCCGGCTCCCTGATCCATTTGCCGCACCGGGTTTGATACTCTTCGCCGATCTCGATGTTCCACCACGGGACCTCCCAGCGCTGACCGTTCACTTCGACCACGAGCCGCTGGGGCTCGGGCTGGTCCACGATCCGGTACCGGACCCTATCGGGCAGCCCGTCGGGAAGCGGATAGTTTTGGCGCGCGCAGGTCCACTCGTCCATGCCGGGGAGCGGGTGAATCGGTCGCGTGCCTGCCATCCGGGACGGTAGCAACGAGATCGAGACTCGCAACGGACAGCGCGGTCATCCCAGACTGAGCCCGTGAAGCTCGCTCTGCATCGCTCCGTCACCTTCTGGTCCGGCCTCCTCGTGATGGGGTTCATCTGCTGGGCGTGGTGGGATTCGCACGGCCACCTCTCATGGGTGCGCGGTAGGGAAGGAGGAATTTTGAGTCGCGCCGCGCTGGTTCAAGCGGACTGGGGTGACGACTCATATTCGGGGCTCTCGGGGATAGGTCGCAAAGTGCTGAGAGATCCACCGGGCAGGATTGAGCATTTTACAGCGCCTGCGCTTATAAACGGCTCCAACGCTTATTTAGACGTGCGTGAGTATGGAACCGTTCGCGAGTTGGCGGTGGTCTTTGCGCAAAGCAGGTCACCGGGGACTTGGACTCTGATTGCCCCCTTTTGGCTCATCCTTCTCTCTTTCGCCCTCCCATGGTCCGCCCTGCTGCTCTGGCGGGTGAGGCGGAGGAGGCCAGCCTACCGGCGGCTCAGGCTCGCCCCTTGATGAGGGAGGAGTCGCTGACATCCAGCACTGCCATCTGGTCCTCCTCTACCCACGAGGATCCGTTCTCCCGCTTCACGAGGTAGAGAAGGGTGCCCCCGCTGATCACCTGATCGAGCACCACTCCGCGCTTACCCTCGTTGACCCCTGACGTAATCCGCACGGGATCATTCTTTTGGTATTTCGGAAGAGTCACGGCCACCTAGCGCACTTGGTTTCCGATGATGCGGGAAATCTCGGCTGTCAGCTTCTCACGATCATTCGTCTTCAGGTTTTCATAGGCCTCGTCGAGCGCTTCCTCCACAGCCGAGCGGACCAAGCCAGGGTGATCTTCAATAAACTTGTCGACCACGTACCGTCGCTCGTGATCCTGCTGAAGGGCGACGCGCTGGCGATCCTGCGAGGTGTTACCTTGGGTATCACTCATACTACCTTAAGCTCGCACCTCTGGCCGGCAGCACGATTTGATAGAACTAGGCACCGACTCCTGAAGGAGTTTAAGCGAATTACTCAATTGGACCGCCTTGTAACACACTTGGGGGGGAGCTACCCTCCTCCATGGGTACGCTTAAGGAGGCCGAGGGACTCGCGGAGCTGGGTCTTTACGCAGAGGCGTGGGATGCCCTTGATAGCCTCCCTGCGGTAGAGCGCGTAATGCCGTCCGCCCTGAGAGTCCGGATTGACTGCTGTCCTCATCTGAACGCTTGGAGCGATGGCATGCAGATCGCGAAATTCCTTCGCCATGGAACTGACATCAACCGATTGGCCTCAGCAAACTTCTACCTTGAACTGGCAAGGTTCTGCGTCGAACACGATGAGCTGGCCGCCGCGAAAAAGGCTGTGCACGATTTCGCTGCAACACTCCCGGATGCCCAAAAGCATCTGATGAACGATCCGCTCGTGAAGCTCCTACTTTGAACTGCGGACCGGGGGTTTGACCCCCTAGATTGAAACCACTCGCCCTAAGGCCCCCGGTCCACGGGGATAAGATGGACCTCGCCGTCTCAGAAGCAACGCCGGGCGTCTAAGCGCGCCGCCTAGGTGATTTCCGTTGCGATCGCTGGAGCTTACGCGTTGGTGCCCGTCTCCCATGACGACTATCACCGAGGCCGAAGGATTTGTGGAACTGTCGATGTGGGAGGATGCTTGGGAGATCCTCGAATCCCTTCCTCATGCTCGAGGCAACGGGTTCAAAGCGCTTCGCCTCCGAGTGAAGTGCTGCGAGCACTTGGGCCGGTGGTCCCTGGGCTTCCACATCGCCGTAATGCTGGGGGAAGGGCCGGCACGAGACCGCCACCACGCTGCACGGTTCCTGCATCTTCTGGCCACGCGGAGGGCTGCGGACGACGATCTAGATGGTGCGGTTCTCGCCTTGGTGACCGCAGCGTCCATGTGCCCCGCCTACCGCCGGAGTCTGTTGGAGGACTCTGATCTATCCGAGTTCCTTTAAAGGCCCCCGGCCCGCGGCTGCAGGGTAGCAGAGGGGTCAAGGGAGAGGATCGCGAAGTTGCCGAGAGAATTTAGATCATCAGAGCTTCTCCAAACCAGGAAGCACCGCTTGATTTGGGTCAGCTTCTGGCTCCACTGGCTTTGGAGCCTCCGGCTTCTTAATGACCAACTTATCCAATAAAGGGTGTCCACTAAGATTCAGGAGGGAGCACTTGTCTTTGTCCACCTTTCCGCCATCGAACGTGTGGATTTCATCAACTCCCAGGATCATTGCTGTCGCCACATGGATAGCATCGGGGACCGAGATTTTGAAAGCTGGCTCAGCCTTGTGGAGGTCCGCCCGCAGTCGACGGGCTTTCGTCATCACCTTAAGCTCAGCCCCATAAAGGCTGTGGTGAGATGCGTTGAACGACCGCTGAAATCGGTCCTCTAGATCCTTATCGTCAATGCAGGAGGTTACCTCAAGCAACGTGATGGTGGACGTTACTATGATCGCATTCCGGCTCTCGGCGGCCTCAGCAAGCTCGATGATGTCTGGCAACCATTTGATGTTTGCCGCATTTCGGTGAGAGTCTGGATATAGCCGTGTGATGTAGACACAAGAGTCCCAATAGTATTTGGGCTTACCAATCATCGTCGATATCGTGCGGGGAGGTTCCGTCGATGAAGCTTTCAGGGCTTCCGACCAAGGTGCTGAATTTGACTACGGATGAGGGGTGCAGTTCCTCGATCTCCGATAGCTCCATCATGTATGGGAAGTCGGATTTTTCCCGGTAATGCATAAAACCCGAAATGCGGACATACTTGTCCGCCAACTCCAGAATCTTCTTCCGAAAGAGGAGATTGAAGGTGCACCGAATCTTCTTAGGTCCGATGGGGGGGTAGACATAGCACGAGTAGGGCCCTGACCCATGGACGTTCAGCGCCTCCAGTTGGCCGTCAAGGGTGCCATGTGATACCAGTTCGCTGTTGATCAGCTTGGATACGTTAGATGAGAACTGCTGATCCAAGTCGAGCTGCGTATCTCCGTAGATCACGGACGACCGCGCGATGCCATTCGACGAAGATGGCGCTACTGCCTTAAGCGATACGAGCACTTGAGGGTCAACCTCATCTGAGACGCCAGCCTTATCCTTGATAGACCGAAGTTCACTCATCAAGCGTCGTGGTCTGTTTTCGACCTTGGGTGGCTTATAGGTCGGCAGGGCCTGATTCTTCGGGAGCTTCTTCTCGCGTCGCGGCAGTGCGACTGGCTCAAGCTCGATTGTTGCGGGACTCGAATGGCTGAGATTGACGACTCGGTAATAGACCTCTGGACGTCCACCTGGACTTTCCATCTGATCGAACTGATGGAGGATCTTCTTCCATTCCTCTAGTGCCTTCAGAAATTCACTCAGGCGCAGGTGCCCTTCCTCTTCGGGAAGACCCTCCAGCCGGATGAGAATGTTTCTGCGCGAGTCCATGGGTTAAAGGACTATACGTCGGAACACTATGATCTCAATCGATCCGGCACGAGTCATTGGGAGGTGGCACCAGCCTAGCGTGACTGTCAAGCCACCCAAAATCGGTCAACACTTCCTCTGCATCTCCCGCGCCACCCTTCAAGAAAACCAGTTGCGCGACGGGCATCCGGCATTACAGGTGCGGCGGTCGCCAAACCGAACCGGCGATACTCCTCCCCTCCACACTTAGACCCCGCCCGGCACGCCGGTCCCGGGGTCATTTCTTTTCCATCTACCCGCGCCACCCCTCAGAACCGCGAGCACCACAGCGCCCCGTGTGCCAGATGGAAGGCGTTAAGTGGCTTGGGCACTTCGATGCGGACCTCGACCGGCCTGACCTCCTTGTCCTCCCCGTTCCAGTCCCACTCGTGGCGCATGAAGTTCACCAGCATGTCGCGGGCGATCCGCTCGGAATCGTTGGGCGGCGTCTGGCCGTTGTACGCTGAAGGGTGAAGCTCGACCACCATATCGAGCGCGAAGTCATCGCGGATTCCGATTTTCAAGTAGTGTCTGGGGTTCATGGGAGTGAACGCCCGGATCGCTACGACCGAAAAAATGCGCCGTCAAGAGGGGCATGGTAAGGGTATTACTTAGGGCTCCTCAATTGACCGCCGGGCGCTCACCTTCATAGCCTTTCTTCAATTCATTCTCTGGGGAGAGAAGAATTACTGGACCAGCAGTCCAGGAACGGCGGCCCGCCTGAGAAACGGGTCGCCGTTCGAGTTCCAAGGCTTTTCCATCTCCCTCGCCACCCCTTCGAGGATGCGGCCCTGAGCTTCGATCGCCTCGGTCTGCATCTCTACTCAGGGTCCAAACGTCCCGGGTCCCTTGGTCGCATCTGTCTGCGGAAACGGGCCGCGAGAAATCGAGATCCCTCCGGGATCATTTCCGCGAGTACCGTGGAAGAAGTTGGGATCCCGAATGGTGTCGGCCTCGGCGAGCAGAGTGAACGCCACCAATCCGACGCAATGGACCGAGGCGAGAATCGCGAAAAAATAGATCAACTTCCGCTCATGGTTCAGATGCATGAACACCAATGCCACGAGTGACGATTTGAAGGTGGCGATCAGCAGCCCAAGCACCAAGTCCGCGGTGTCGAATCCGTGGCGACCGAAATCTAGTGCAGGAATGGTGGCAACAGCGACCGTGGCCAGCGTCCCACAGAAGAGAACAAGGCCGATGAGTAGATACAGTCGCATCGATCGGCGGATAGCGGAAGGGTCGAAGGAAGTATCGGCGTCCATTAGATTAGGCATATCACTTCGCAGATCCCGTTCCCGGCTCTGGCGCCCCTCCCTGCATTCCCCGGCGATGCCAGCGATTGCATTAACGTAAACGAGGATGCAGAGGGCACTCGCTAACCCGAGATCCTACACTCCATGGAGCCACGGAAGACCGCCGCGGATTTCTACACGCGGCGGCCTTCCAAGATGAGGGAGTGGCACCTCGCCGCACCAGCGTTCTCGCGTTGCGGTTTACTGAGCGGCGCTGACCGAGGTAGCGCCTCCGACTGTCCATGCAACACCTGGCGAATAGGCGATTTGCTTATGTACATAACGAAGGGGGCATTTTAAAAATATTAGCCGAAGTCGCGGGCTCGAATCGCAAAAAACCTCCTGCCGTTGCAGAATGCGGGCATCATTATTTAACCAATCCGTAAGACTTGAGCTCGGGACCGCAGAAGCGTGATCGATATACCTTAGGTACAATTCGCGCGGGCGTAGTCATCATGGCACGATCAATCTGGAAAGGGGCAATCGCTTTCGGCCTGGTCAATATCCCCGTTGGCCTTACCAGTGCCGAAGAGGGATCGGAGGGTGTGAGTCTGAATCTGGTGGACAAGCGAAACAACGCGCGGATCCGCTACGAGAAGGTAAACGCGGAGACAGGTGAGCCGGTGCCATCTGACCAGATTGTGAAGGGCGTTGAGGTGGAAGAGGGGCACTTCATCCTTTTCGATGACAAGGAATTGGAGGGCATCCAGCCGAAGCTCACCAAGACGATCGAGATCGAGCAGTTCGTGAAGCTGAAGGAGATCGAGCCGCTGCTGTTCGAGAAACCCTATTATCTGGAGCCAGAGAAGCGTGGGAAGAAGGCCTACGCGCTCCTACGCCAGACCCTCTTGGAGACGGGGATGGCGGGAATCGCTCGGGTTGTGGTTCGGACCAAGCAATACCTCACTGCAATGTTCGTCCGCGGCGACGCTATCGTGCTCGAGATGATGCGCTTTCCCCAAGAGATCAGGCCGGCGGACAAGCTCGATCTCCCGGAATCCACGGAGACGGAGTATCAACCGAGCAAGAAGGAGTTGGATCTCGCCAAACATCTGGTGGCGAACATGACCGAGGATTGGAACCCGGCTGAACACCACGACGAGTATCAAGCCGAGCTGCAGCGCTACATCGATGAGAAGATCGCGACCGGCGGAGTTGCCCGTGTTAAGGGTGGGGAACGCGATCGCGAAGGCCCGGTTGCCACCAACACTATCGACCTTGCCACCTACCTCGAGCAGAGCATCAAGGGGAGCAGATCCGTGGCTAACGGTCCGCCCAAGCCTGCGGCGAAGAAGGCCGCGAAGAAAGCGGCCAAGAAGATGGCGAAGAAATCGGCGTAGCCATAAGGGACCACGACTACGAAAGAGCGGACGAGGATGACCGGCTGCACTTCATCCAGTGCTCGGTCTGCGGCAAATGGATCGACGTTCGCGATCTCGCAGAGGTGATGGAGCATTATGAGCATGAGCCACCCCTGAGTGTTCAGGACCCTGTTGGTTCGATAGAACGGTGAAAGGCCTGAGTAACACGCGCTGCGAGCGACAGGAATCAGTGGAAGTCGTGGCTGGTTGAGGCGCTCAAGCTTTCCCGACCCTGTAGCGTCCGAACTGCGGTGACATAGAGTGTCGCTTGATCCCCTTCCCCTTGCTGCACCCGTCCTTCCGCGAGGATGAATGACTCCGCCACGATCACCATCCGATAGGCTCGGAAGGTCTTCACGTTGACAAATAGGTTCGCGATGCCCGTTTCGTCCTCGAGCGAGATGAAGCAGTGGCCGTGTGCTGTGCCCGGGCGCTGGCGGCAGATGGCCATGCCGGCGATGCGCACGGGGAACCCATGGGGAAGGCGGCGGAGATCGCACGCTCGCACGACATCCTCGCCGGCGTGTGCCTTCCGCCAGAGCTTCATGGGGTGGGGCCCGGTGGAAGCTCCTTGGGTTACGAAGTCGGCCGCCAAGAGTTCCGCGGTTTCCATCCGGGCCAGCATCGTCTCCCCTGGTTCGTCCGGAATGAGGTCGTGGTGAAGCTTGAGCTCGGATTGCCAGAGTGCATTGCGGCGGTGCTCGACCTCGGGGAGATCGTTCAAGGACCCGGCTTTAGCCAGCAGGCGCCGCTCCTTATCGTTAGGCCTACATCGCGCGAGGAAGTCGGAGAGCGAGGCGAAGACGTCTCCAGCACGCTCTGCGGCGATCCTCTCGAGGGTGTCCTTGGTCATGCCCTTGATCCGATGAAGCCCCAGGCGGATCTCCCTATCACTCACCACCTCCGTCGCGATACCACTCTCCACCACCGATACGGGCCGGATCTGTAGCCCTCGCCGTTTGGCGTCCTGGATAAGGGTGTGGACCGAATAGAACCCCATTGGCTGATTGTTGATGAGCCCCGTGTAGAACTCCGCGGGGTGATGCACCTTCAGCCAGCAGCTCGAGTAGGCGATCAGGCCAAAGGAAATCGCATGGCTTTCCGGGAAGCCGTAGAGCGCGAAGGCTCCGATGCTCTGGACGATCTTCTCCTGGGCGGCCGGATCGAGGCCGCGCTCGGCCATCCCGCTCCGCAGCTTTGCCACCACGCGCTGCATCTTCTCCTGCGAGCGCTTCGAGCCCATCGCCCGGCGAAGCTCGTCGGCCTCAGCACCGGTGAAGCCCGCCACCTCCATCGCGATCCGGAGAATCTGCTCCTGGAATAGAATGACCCCGAGCGTGCGCTTGAGGATCGGCTCGCAGAGCGGGTGGATGTGATCGATGGCCTCCTTTCCGTTGCGGCGGTTCAGGTAGGGGTGGCGCATCTCGCCGACGATGGGGCCGGGCCGGATGATCGCGACCTCGACGGCGACATCGTAGAAGCAGCGCGGCCGCAGAATGGGTAAGGTCGCCATCTGGGCCCGGCTCTCGATCTGGAAGGTCCCCACGGTATCAGCGCAGCACATGAGGTCGTAGACCGCGGCGTCATCGTGCGGGATCTTCGCGAGATCGACCGGTCGTCCTCGCCGGCTGCAGATGGCGATGGCGTCCTCCATGGCCGCCAGCATGCCCAACCCGAGGAGATCGATCTTCACGATACCGAGGTCCTCGCAGTCGTCCTTGTCCCACTGTACGACGTGGCGGCCCGGCATGGTTGCCGGCTCCATTGGCACGACGCTATCGAGGCCGCGATCGCACACGATGATTCCTCCGGAGTGCTGGCCCAAGTGCCGCGGCTTGCCGAGGACCATGTTAAAGAGCATCGACAGCGCCGGGAGCCGTGGATGCGAGGGCGGCAGCAAGCGGCCCATCGCCTCCTCGAAATCGAACTCCCGGTCCGCGTGCTCGTCGTCCACCTGACCGTCGGCGCGGTAGCCGCTGCTCTGCTGGGAGAAGCGGTCTGCAATCGAAGGGGGGAAGCCAAGCACCTTGCTCATTTCCCGGAAAGCGCTCTTCGGGCGGTAGGTAATGACGTTGGCGGTCATGGCAGCGCCGTGGCGACCATACTTCCGGAAGACGTGCTGGATCACGTCCTCGCGGCGATCCCCGGACGGGAAGTCGATGTCGATATCCGGCCATGCCTGCCGGTTCTCGGAGAGGAAGCGCTCGAAGAGCAAGCCGCTGGCGATCGGATCGAAGGCAGTGATGCCGAGGCAGAAGCAAACCGCACTATTGGCGGCGGATCCCCGGCCTTGGCAAAGGATACCCTTGCCCCGCGCATACTCGACGATCTCGCGCACGATCAGGAAGTAACCGGAGAAGCCGAGCCGCTGAATCATCGCAATCTCGTGCTCGAGCTGGTCCTTCACCTTCCGCGGTATGCGCCCCGCGTAGCGCCGGAAGGCTCCCTCGTAAGTGAAGCGGCGAAGCATGGTCCCCTGCTCCGCCTGGGAGAGCGGAAAGCCACGGCCGTCCGGGAAGTCAGGGAAGCGATAGCCGAGGTTCTCGAGTGTAAAATCGATGCGATCGAGGAGACGCCGGCCGTTGTCGATCGCCGCGGGTAGGTCCCGGAACAATTCCACCATGGTTCCCGGCCTCCGGATGTGCCGGTCGGCATTCGGCTCAAGGAGCAAGCCGGCGCCGTCGAGTGAGGTATGATTTCGCAGGCAGGTGAACGCATCGGCCAGCAGGCGATCGCGGCGCGTCGCGAAGAGCGGCGAATTGGTGGCCAGCAGTGGAAGCCTGAGATGCCCGGCGAGCTGGATCAGGTGCCGGTTGAGGCGGGCATCGTCGCGCAGCCCGTGGCGCTGGATCTCGACGAAGACGTTCCGGGCACCGTAGATGGCCACCAGCCTCTCCGCCGCCGCGAGCGCGGCCTTGGTGTCGTCTTGGAGGAGCGGGCGAACTACGGGCCCGTCCCGGCCGCCGGTGAGTGCGATCAAATCGCCGGAGGCCGCCCCGAACTCGATGGCGGACTCCCCGAAGTGGATCCGGGTAAGCTGCCGGCTGAGGCTCTGATAGCCCTTTCGGCTGGCGCAAAGGACCGGGAACGCCCCCCCGCCCGCTTCGTCAGCCTCCAGAGAGGCCCCGACCAGCGCACGGATCCCGCATTCCTTCGCCGCGGCGTGGGCTCGCGCCGATCCGTAGAAGCCCGCGTGATCCGGGATAGCGATCGCCGGGTAGCCGAGCTCCGCCGCTTTCATGACCATTTCCTCCGGCTGGCTGGCGCCATGTAGGAAGGAGAAGGCGGACAGAGCGTGAAACTCGCAAAAAAAGGGACCGGAATCGAGCACGGCGGAGCACCGTGCGCGGAAATTCTAAAATGTTCAAGTGAACACTGCTTCCGCGGAGTCGGATCACTCCTACTTTTTTCACCTCTGACCGCAAATGCCTACGAGCAATCCAATAAGAATGCCGGCTCCCACGGCAGCGGCGACGGCTCCATAGGGGTTCTCTTGGATTGCCACGGCGAAGCAATCCCGATGCTGCAGAGGCTGGCGAGCCGCGGTGGGTTCCGGCTGTACCCGCTCGGATCTGGCTCGTTCCAATGCGTCCTCGGGGTTCTCGCGCTCGATGTTGAGGGATGCGCCGGAGAGTGGGTTGCCTGCGGCACGAGGGCCCGGATGAGACCCGGGAGATTGAGGTTCAGATTCCATGTAGTCGCCCTTGCACACGGGATGCCACCCGCCACTGCCGAAGGAATGGAAGAATGTTCGGTGCGAGGCTTACTCGCAGGCTGTGCAGTTGGCATCTGCCAAGGGCGAAATGCAAGGGGCGGTCCCGGGTAGCGACGGTGCCCACCTCGGCCTGAATCGCGTGGCACATTGAACTTGCTCCGCCTCGGCTCGAAAACATCCTTCCATTCATGGGCTGGCAGGAAGATCTCGCGGAAGGCGAGAAGTGTCTCGATCAGGAACTGTGGAAGGAAGCTTACCGGATTGCGGAGAAGCTCAACCGTGACCTGACAGTCCTCCCGAGCGTCCGGATGTTCTGCTTCATGTTCAAGTCCGCCTGCATGGTTCGCGCCACGGCTTGGGCCGACGCGCTTGCCAAGAAGATGGCAGTGATGAGCGAGGACCGGGCGAAGTTCACTGCCGCATCCTGGTATCATACGCTTGCGGCCGAGGCATGGGCGGGCGGGCGTCAGGAGGATGCGTATGCCTACTTGGACGAGTGTCTCGCCATTGCCCCGGGTCACCGGGCGACGTTCCTCGCCGATCCTCGACTCGGGGAGATGTTGCCGGGATTCGATAATCACGAGAAGGGATTGAATCCTCTCGCCGTCAACCCACCTCCGCCGAAGCCGGATTACGGGCCCGTGCCCCCGCTCGCGATTAAGGCATACACGAAAGCTGCCGAGCTCGTGAAACGGAAGAGATACCCGGAAGCGTGGGAGATCATGGGCCGGCTCCGCGTGAACGATTTCCACCGGCGCGAGCCGCTTATCTTGGCGTTCCATATCGCGTGCGGGATGCAAAACGGACAGCTCGCCCTGGGCCTCTGCGAGTTGCTGCGCCGGGGAGACGCGCATGAGCGTGAGCTGGCGGCCGACTTTTACCGGCGCCAGGCAATCGCCGCGATCGAAGCGGGCAAGAGGGACACTGCGGGGTGGATCCTCAAGGATGCACTGAAGGGGATGGCCGATTTCCGAGATTATTTCTCCGAGGACCCGCGGCTCGCCGTCTTAATCGCATCCCTGTGATCCGCGGGGCCGGTTGTCAGAATCTCACCACCTTGAGGCCGAACCGGGTCCGGAATATCTCGGGAAAGCGTTCGTCGTCTCGCAACGCTTCGAGTTTGCGAGGGTCGGCAGTAATTGCAGCGGAGGCCAGTTTGATTGCCTCTGTTTCACGGCCACGCTTGAGAGCTTCTGCCGCCAGGGTTTGGAAGGCATCCGCAGCGGATATCCGGTCGTCCTCATTTCCGTCCTTCATGGGCACGGCAAGCTTCAAAGCCCGCTGCCAAAGTCCGAGCGCCAGGGTGGCGCGTAGTTCCGCGCGGCACCCGGCTCTTCTTTCCCTGACTTCCGCCGGCAAGGCCTCAATAAGCCGCAGCCCTTCATGGTACATTCCGAGGTCCAGAAGATCGATCGCATGCGCGAGCGACGCGCGCGGCCCTTGGGATTCAATCGTTGCGGAGGAGCTCATGGTGTTAGATCGGTTAGAGCAGTACCGTTAGGCCGCAAGAGGTATTCTCGCAGCAACCTCAGCATTTCTCCGGAAATGGGTCGCCCATATTGACGGGGTTGCACGGGGTGCTTCGTTCGGCGCGTCATGAGCAAGGGCGCCAGCCTGACACTGCGCGTTCCTTCCCGGCACGGAGGGCGCTCTCGACAAGACTCGGGGGCGTCCTCCTTCGCCGCCTCACAGCCCTTCGCCATGGTACCGACTCGCCTTCAACTCAGCCGCCGGAAAGGCTTCCGGTTGCAAGAGGCGTCCACCCTGATGAACGGGCTTCCGGCCGCAAAGGTTGCCCGTCCCGGGCCTTGGGGTAACCCGTTCAAGGTGGGGATTGATGGCGATGCGACCGAGTGCGTCCGGAGATTTGAAGAAATCACCCGCCGGCGGCTTGAGACAGAGCCCGGCTTTCTCGCCCCGCTCCGGGGCAAGAACTTGGCGTGCTTCTGCTCCCTTCAAGCCCCTTGTCATGCCGACGTGCTTCTTGAGCTTGCCAACCGATAGGGGCGGCCGCCTACTCGGGGATCCACTCCAGTTCTCCGAGATCCAGCTCCAAGTCGCTCAGGTATCCGGAGAGATCTGTGCCCTCTTTCTTCGGAAATAAAGCTTTGACCCGGACGTAACCGGACAGATTGCCTCGTCGCGTTTCCGCTTCCTTCTCTTCCGCGCCCTCCGCTTGGATTGCTTCCACGAAGTTCCCTTGGACGAGCGCGGAACCTTCCTCATCGACCACGCTCAAGTCGGAAAGGGATAGATCGAGAATGCTGCAGTCGATCACTTCCCCGAAGACCGCTTCGTCTCCAAGACGGATCATCTTTCCGCTCCGGGATTTCACTGCGGCGCGGTTCACGTGGTCCTCGAACTCCTGGGATTCGAGATGCTCCAGCAAGGGCCGTTCAATTTCATCCGACATATGATTCAGGAATTAGGGGTGCAAGGGTTGCCGCTCCGAGCCATCGGGATCATCGCCCTCCAATTCCGGCAATCCGAGTGCCTCCCGAAGATCTCTCTCCAAGAAGACCGCAGCGTCATTGCCATCGAGAGGCGTTACAATCCCGTCGAAGATCAGCGGCTCTTCAGGAGGAATTTCGACTTCAAGGACACACCGGGCGGAGGGACTTTGCATCCACACAATCTCGACCGGGCAGGCCGGCGGCCATTCGCTCGCGAACGATGCGGCAAGCGTGTGCTGCGGCCCCACGAGGGTCCGGGAATTGAGGGTGATTCTCATGTCACTGGATGGGTAGATCGGGCTGCTCTTCGACGCCCAAGGCCTTCTCCACTGCCGCGACGAGGGCCTCGCGCGATTCCGACGGTGCGATCGATTGCGCCGCCTCGTCGAGGACCGCTTCCACGTCTTCCCGCGTGAGTTGAGGGTGATTGCGGACGATCTGGTCGATGAAGTACCGGCGCTCGTGTTCCTCGGAGAGGGCAACGGTGCGGCGGTCTTGGGGCGTGTTTCCTTTTTCGTCACTCATGGTGGTGTTGGTGGGGTAAAGTCAGGCGAGGCCGAATTCCTTGATATGGGCCTTGGTGATGCGCTGCCGCTTGAAGGCGGTCCATTCCGCGGGGGCCTGCGGCGGTTCATCGATTGTGAAACCGGCGGGAGTCACCTGATGCAGATCGTCCCATGAAACAGGCATCGATATCGGAGCCCGCGGCCTGGCCCGCAATCCCCATGGAGCGATGCAAGTGGCTCCACGTCCGTTGCGCAGATAATCGATGAAGATCTTACCCTTCCGGCGGCTCTTCGAGATGACAGTCGTGAACTTCGGGGGATTGAAGGCGGCGACGGCTATCGAAACCTGCTTGGTGAACTCTTTCATCAGGTCCCATCCGTAAAAAGGTCTTATGGCCAGTTGGATGTGCAGCCCCTTGCCACCTGATGTTTTCACCATCGGCTCTAGCCCCCGCGCGTGAAGAAAATCACGAAGTAAGAATGCTGCCCCCATGACCTCGGGCCACTCCACCGACGAATCCGGGTCCAAGTCCCAGATCAGGAAGTCCGGCTTGTCGCCCTCCGGATAGGCTGCCCCCCAAGGATGGAGCTCGAGCACACCGAACTGAGCCAAGGATACGAGGCCCTTGACGTCTTTGACGAAGATTGTCTCGGTGCCATCCGAGAGCGTTTTGGCGTAGACGTTTGGCGGCTGTCCTTTGTCGAATGACTTCTGGAAAAACAGCTGCCTCCCCACACCTTCCGGCGCCCGGAGAAGTGCGAGAGGACGGTTTGTCAAAAACGGGAGGATCAGTTCGCCGGCGCGCTCGAAATACTCCGCTACCTGAAACTTGGTGACGCCGTCGCCGGGAAACACGACGCGGTCCGGGTGAGTGATCGTGATGCCATGCACCGTTGAACCCCTCGAATCTGCCCGGGCCTTTTGGACGCCTTCGAGATGCACCTCCTTCGCACTCTTGTCCTCGCGCAACGCGATGAAGCTGGCCTGCCTCACCGAGCCATCGCGGGTGATCTCGGCGTACTCCACCTCTGCAACAAGCTGCGGACGAATCCAGACGACGTTGCGCTCGTCGAACTTGAATGCCGGAGTATCGGTGCGGAGCCGCTCCAGCTTCCGGAGCAGTTGCCGGCGGCTTTCGTCGGAGAAGCCGGTGCCCACCTTACCGCGGGCAACGAGCTTTCCGTTCTCCACCGTGCCAAGAACCAGGGACGAAAAGGCCGGGAGGGAGCTCTTCGGAGGAAGATATCCGCAGACAATGAACTCCTGCCGTGGCCGGCATTTGCTCTTGGTCCACTCGCGCATGTCCGGAGCATAGGGCTGGGTGAGCTTCTTCGAGATGATTCCCTCGAGGTCCAGCCTGCAAGCTTCCCTGAAAAGATCGGCCCCGGAATCGGACGTCCAGACCTTCGAACGCCGGATTGATCCGGTTTCACCGATCGGGAGTTTGGATAGCCAAGTGAGACGCTCGGAGAGCGGGAGCGGCCGGAGATTGAGGCCGTCGAAATGGAGGATATCGAAGGCGACGAAACAAATCTCCACGCCCGGCTTGTAGCGGGCGCGGACACCGAGCGCTTCCTGCAACAGGCCGAAGCTGGACCGGCCCTTCTCATCGAACACCACCGCTTCGCCATCGAGTGCGAAGTCGTTCGTCGACAAGGCATCCAATCGCTTGGCCAAGGTCCCGAACTTGTCCGTCCAATCGTGGCCGTTGCGGGTGAAGATCTGGAGCTTGCCCGCCGCCTTCACCGCCTGGATGCGGTAGCCGTCGAGCTTCAGCTCGTGGATCCACTCGCTTCCGGAGGGAACGGTGGGTACGACCTTGGCGAGTTGGAAGGGGACGAACTTGGCCTTCTCACGCTCCAGCTCGACTGCAGCTTCAAAGGGGGCCGCGTCGGAGATCTTCCTCAAAAGCCAGTTCGGCTCTTCCGTGCGGATCAAGAGATACTCTCCGTGCAGGCGCGTGCCCCGGAGGAAGAACTTGAGTTTTCCCTTCTCGAAATCCTTGCGCCATGAGCGCCCTTCCGGCTCCCACTCGCCTTTGTCCCAAATTTTCACGGTCCCCGCGCCGTAGTTGCCTTTGGGGATTTCACCCTCGAAGGATCCGTATTCGAGCGGGTGATCTTCCACATGCACCGCGAGCCGCTTGGCCTTGGGTTCCTCCGGGATTCCCTTCGGGACCGCCCAGCTCACCAGCACCCCGTCGATCTCGAGGCGGAAGTCGAAATGATGATGGCTCGCGTGATGTTCCTGAATGACGAAGGAAGCGCCGGCTTTGCGACCAACCTTGCCCGCAGGCTCCGGAGTCGCGCCGAACCTCCGCTTGTCCTTGTACTTTCCCAGCTTGGACCTCGTGGTAGCCACGCCGTCTCCATTCGCAGGAATCATTCCCGAGCGTCCGAACGGGGAATTCCGCCTCGCGTCACGATTGTCCGTTGCGGGTCTGCAACCAGACCATGCCAAATGCAAACGATTGGGTCGCAGGTGGCACATCAGCTTGAAGCCGGGGGCTCATCGGTGGATGATGCCTCGGTGGAGCGCGGCGAACTATCGGAATGCGAGATCGGAGATTGGGTCTCCATCATGACCGCCCCCGAAAACTGGGAGCTATCGAACAGCCCATGCTCCTGGGTGTCCGCCGAGGGCGCGGTCTGGCATTTTGGATGGACTGAAGCTCCGACAATCGACCAGGAAGGGGACGATGGCGAAGTCGGATCGGCCTTCGTTTGGATGCGATTCGATCCCGCGGGGCCTCCGCCACCCGTCAGGGGAGAGCGCCCCACGCGAAGAGGACTGGACGATTCATCTGCGGCCGACTGGTGGAAATCAGAGTAGCTCGCCTTGGTCCGGGTCAGGTTTCCTGCCACGTGACTTCGGTGCCTTCGATGCCGGCGGTTTCGAAGCCTTCTTCGCAGCGTTAGCCTGCTTGATGAAGTTCTCCGCTTCGCTCCATTCAAGAGGCTCCGCGGAAGGACCGAAGGCGTGGAGGCTTCCCTCGAGGTACGGCCGGAGTTGTTGCTCCGTGAGCACGGCGGGCATCCGGTCGTGCACCGGCTCGATGGCGGTAGTCGGCTCGGTGGTGATCATCGAGAACCATCGCCCCCAATCCTCTTTCTCTCCCCATATGCCCGCAATCCACATCCCGCGCTTCCCTGGTCTCCGGAACCGGAGCGGGACGGCATTCCCGAGCGGGCCCGTCGTCCATTCGTAGAAAGCCGCGGCAGGAATGATACAGCGTCGCTCCTTGAACGCCTGGCTCCAGAGGGCAATCTTGAGCTTGTCCTCTCTGGTGTTTCCCACCCAAAGCGGCTTCTTCGCTCCCCAAGGGGTGTGCCGGAATCCCCATTTCAGAAGCTCCGCCCTTCCGTGCGGCATGATTACCGGTGCCATCAGCGTGGGCCGGATGATTTGGTAGGCCCCCTCATCGAACATCGAAGCCTCGAACGCATCGGCCACCAGCCAATCGACGTCGAAATCCGTCGTCCCGATCTCGTAGGCAGTGCACATGGCGGAAAGCTAGCATCAGGGTCAAGGAACGGCGCCGCTTGACTCGGTCCGGCCAGGGGCGAGGGATAACGCATGGATTTCCCAGACGGATTCGATCCCCTCGGGGTGAAAGTGCTCACCTTGAATGGGTGCTATTTCGGGGACATGGACGCGGCCGTGGAGCGTTTTGCCGGGTTGTTCCCCAATGCGGAGCATCGTTACATGCTCTTCGAGGATTTCCCGGATATGTGCATCGCCCGGATCGAACCGGACCCGGGCGTTTCGGAACCCGATCACGCCCGGCTCCTGAAGCAACTTGAAGCGGTGGTCGCTGACCTTAGAGGATACCCTATCGAAGGAGGAGAGCTAGGCCCGCCTATTGGGGAATGGAAACCCCGGAACGCGGACGCGTGGAAACAAGACGACTAGCGCCCAGTTCAATACCGGTCCTCCGCTGTAGCCGGACCAATCACGACCCGTCCCTCTCTGACCTCGATCATCCTCTTTACTGCGGCAGCCATTTGGTCATGCGTCGCATCGGTGCCCATCATCTCCAGCGCGTCGTCGAGGACCGGTGCCACCGAGCGAAACCGGATGTGGCGGTTCTCCGCCATGAAGCGATCAAGGAAAGCACCGAGGAAGCCGAGGGCTGAAACGCGATTCGCACTCCGTGCACTGCTAGAAATCAGAATGTTCATGGCGGGCCCTGTCGCAATTGCCATGCCTCGGCTCTAAATCGTCGGTTCAGGGGATTTTTTGGGAGTTCTGGTGGCAAAATTCACCCCGCTATTTGCAGGTCGCGCGATCCCGAGGCGCATTCCGCCATAAATACGTCCAGTTAGAGCTGGTATATTCTCTGCGAAGAGCGCGGGCATGTTCAAGATCCCCTTACTGCATATCGTCTCCGATCCAAGCCTGTGGATTCCTGTCGCATTGGTCGCGACCTTCGTTCCAGCGACGTTTGCCCTGCGCTCATGCGACGAAGTCGGGGAGGCCTCATCCGCCGCAGCGTATGTGGCAGAGCCTTCCACCTCTACCCCTACCCCCGACCTCCCCCAAAAATGAAGCTCGCCCGACCCGACTTGGAGGCCGAAACGGTGAGCGTCGGCGGCACCGCGAGGACCTCTCCTCATGAATGTCTGCCCGGTGACTGGATCTTCGCCGAACTTGTCCCCGAATGGGGGCCAAGCGGCATCGCTACCTATGTCCATCCTACCCCGGGCACAAGTTCAAGCGCTTCGCGCGGCGTCTGCGGCCAGATGATGACGAAGAAAAGGACGCGTGGGTTCTCAAGCCCTAGGACCCAAATCGGAGGTTATGACCCGCGGGACACACTCCTCTCGACTACGGCAAAGGCTGAGGCATCTCACGATGGGTGGTTATCGCAACAATATCTAAAGCCGCGAACTAAATCATGAAAACGGCATGTAGGCATTGCCCCAGTGCCCTGCAAATCTCAAAGTGCCCCCCGTCCGAAACGACCTGAAAGTCCATGAAGATGCCTTGTCAAGATTGACCTGTCGCCGACACTGCTCGCATCGTCGCTGGCCAGATCGCCGGGCCCTGCTTGCCCTTATTGAAGCTAGGCTGTTCGGCGCGGATGGAAGGAAGTTCAAAATCGGCACCTTCGCAGGCAGTGCAGATCGAAGCACCACGGTGCATGCTGCGCGACTCGGATTGGCTACGTGCAATCATTCTCTTAGTAGAATGCCTTAGCTGATGTGACTACAGAGATGGCATCGAACCGGTAAAGTGAGCAATTCATCGATGATTATTACCCCACCTACCACCCTAGCCGTTACCCTTGTTTTAGCGCTCCCCGTCTTCTCCGAGGAGCCGACTACATCGACGATCACTGGCAACATCTTCAGGCCTGTCCAACTAACGGCAACCGATGAGAGGATTGCCGGGCTGAAAATTGCCGACGGTTTCAAGCTTTCGGTATTCGCACGCGATCTCGACAAACCTCGAATGATGGCCGCTGACTCCCAAGGCCGTGTCTACGTCACACGCCGCGGCGAGAAGGGAGATATTCTCCTACTCGAAGACCCAGACAAGGATGGGGCGGCCGAGGCGCCTCGCAAGGTTCTTGAGCTGCCACACGTCCACGGGATTGCCATCAAGGGTAGCACGGTCTTTCTAGCGACGATCAGGGAAGTGTACTCAGCTCCGCTATCCGACGACGGAGGAATCGGACAACTGAAGCTCCTCTACGAGGGGTTGCCGGACGCCGGACAGCACCCGAACCGGACTTTGGACTTCAGCCCGGATGGCGAACTGTTTCTGTCGGTGGGAAGCGCAGCGAACGCGGCTGCGGAACCCAACAAGGAGAGCGCCACGATGCTCTGGATCGATCTTGAAGGGAAGACGCGGGATATCTTCGCAAGCGGACTTCGAAACACCATCGGATTCGATTGGCATCCCGTGACAGGAAAGTTCTATGGGATGGATCACGGCATCGATTATCTAGGAGACGACGCGCAAAAGGAGGAGCTGAACGAGCTGAAGAAGGGCAAGAAATACGGGTGGCCTTTCGTTTATGAAGATGGGAAGGCGAACTTGGAGGACGATCCGAAGGAAACCACCGGAATGAATTGGGATGAATATGCGGAGCTTTGCGAGCCCAGTGTCCTGACCGCCACCGCTCACAGCGCGCCCATGGCGCTCCTGTTTCCATCCGCAACGAACTTCCCGAAGGCATTCCACGGTGATGCCTTGGTTACCTTTCACGGGTCGTGGAACCGATCCAAACCGAGCGGCTACTCCGTAATGCGTTTACGCTTCAAAGACGGAGCACCGGACAAGTTTGAAGATTTCCTGACAGGGTTTGTCCGTGGCGACGGGCAGTTCGGTCGTCCCTGCGGACTCCTGGAGTTGAAAGACGGATAGGTCTTGCTGAGCGACGACGGCGGCGGCGTAATTTACCGGATTACAAGCGAAGGCGACGCGGCATCGGCGGAATAATGCCCAACGATTACTATAAAGACCACCGACCTTTCAGAGCAAGAGAGGCTGGAAGAGCCGAAGTCACTGCGGATCAGTGATGAACTAACGCTTACGCAAAACATACCCATTTTGTCGGAGGATCTGCAGGGAGGGATTTAAATTTGTTGATGAGACCGGGGACTGCCCTCGCGTCCCAATGGAATGCGATCGAACGGTTTATTAGGGTTCCATGCTCGAATTGGGGTTCGGAACAATGGTCTCTGATTCGGTCGCTTCGGCACAACTCTGTTCGTGCAATCTGCCCGCGCTTGAAACTGCGCATCTAATCCCCTTGTTAGATCCGGATGTTAAGCGAGCTTCGACACGTTCTTTCCCCGGATCAAAGGACTCGCTGGCACCGTATCCCCCATGGTGCCAGCGGGTTCAACCCTAGCAGATGTCGCTTCCTTAAAGGGCGACCGGTGACCAAAGACTCGCCTCCCCAGGAAGCCCTCGACACCCCGGCCGCAGATCGCTCATGACAGCCTGCAAGCGCCCTGAGTCTCCCGCGTCATCTATAAGAATTTAAGCGTTTTCGTGGCATGTCGGCATCATCGGCTAGCTCCCAAATCGCTCCGCCACCCACGTCGATGTGCAAAGCGGCCACCGGCGGTTGGGCCGGTGACCGCTCGCGACGGCCGGAGAGTCCCCCCGGATATCGCCGGCCTGTCGTGACTATCCCGATAGGGACCATCCCCTCCGATTTAACCGCTCCGGTAGGCGATTCAAGTCCATTTGATTAAGCAGATTTCGTATTCTCTCTTTGTTGCCTTTCGACTCACGAGCCCATAACCATCAACGGTCTTTTCTCGTGGGACCGGAAACCTACTTTCAATCCCTTTGAAGGGCAAAAGTGGTGTAGTGCAAGCTGGTTGCCACGGGGCGGGCCGGTCCCGTTGGGGGTGTCCGGCCCGCTTCTCCTCCATCAATCGCTGCACCTTTCCCTATCCCTCGCCTCCAACCCTGCGCTCCATGCCCGGCCATCGGCCTTCGGCACCCTAAACGCCGCGCAAAAGTAGCCAGGGAGCAGCCATCATCAGATGGCCACCGATGATCAAGATCACGGCAACTGCTAACCGGCGCGACCACAGGCGGAGCAAGAATCGGCTGGAACGAGTTGGCATAGCTTCCCCGGAGACGTCGGGGGAACGATTTTTCTAACAGTGATATGTTTCTCCGCTAGGTTCATCTCTTCGCTCTTTCAGCGTTAACGGTTCCTGAGCTCCTATCAGTGCAGCTTGCCACCCCACGTATCGCATCCTGCATCTGGAGCAATCCGTTTCTTCGTTCTGGAGCCTGTTGCTTGCTGGCCCTCCTCCTGCTCATCACCCGGACTCCGGATTCCCCGGGCCTAATACGAAACGATCAAGTCAATGAACTCCACCGAAGACTGCATCGACACCTTCAATAGCCTGCTCCGTGGCGAACTCTCCGCCGTTGAGAACTACAACCAAGCTATCGAGAAGTTCACCAACGAGCCGGAACTAGGCGACTTGCAGGCCATTAAGGCGGATCACCAGGAAGCCGTCGGCATCCTTCGTCAGCATGTCTCCCATATGGGCGGCACTCCGGCCGAGGACTCGGGCGCATGGGGCACCTTCGCGAGGGCCGTCGAAGGCGGAGCGAAGCTGCTTGGCGAATCGCTGGCCCTTTCCGCTCTCATCGCCGGCGAGGAGCACGGCATCTCCGAATATCAGGAAGCACTCGAGCAGCAGGGGGCGATGGAAGAAATCAAAGAGCCCATCCGCTCCAAGCTGCTCCCCGCGCTCGAAAAGCACATCAACGCTCTCAAGCGCCTGCAGCACCTCTGATTTCCCTCCATTTCATGGGTAGGTGGCGGTAAGGTCCGTCTTATCGGCCGAACCGGCCACCGAACTCTCCCCTGAGATTACCGCGTACCAGGTGGGGAGGCAGTACAACGCAATCTCGGCATCCTCCGGGGGGACCAGGCCCGCCATCGGATCTGGCCCTCCAAATAACGAAAGGCCTGATGTAGCGACGCATCCTGATAACGAGCCGCGAATTCCAACTAGAAATCGCAGAATGCGTACGCTGCCACGCTGGCGACCCGTCCGCCGGCCCCAGCTTGGGGCAAGATCCTATCTGAGCAACCCTACCCGTTAATGATCTCTCCCCCATTGGGATGGAGAACTTGACCGGTGATGTAGCTAGCGGCGTCGCTAGCCAAGAAGACGAAACACTCGGCGCATTCCCAAGGTTCCCCAGCACGACCCAGCGGGCTGTCCGATCCAAAAGTCGCCACCTCATCCGCTGGAAACGTTGCCGGGATTAATGGGGTCCAGATCGGGCCTGGTGCCACCGCATTCACCCTTATTTTCTCTTTAGCGAGTTGCCCGGCCAACGACCTGGTGAAGCTTACGATTGCTCCCTTGGTCGCCGAGTAATCTAGCAATTTCGGGCTTCCGCGATAAGCCGTTACCGATGTGGTATTAATGATTGCCGCTGCACGTGATTTCATAAGCTCCGGGAGAGCCGCGGCGGTTAAGTGGAACATGGCAAAAATGTTCGTGCGGAACGTCCTCTCCAATTGGTCTTCGGTGATGTCCGCAATGGATTCCTGAGGATGCTGCTCCGCGGCATTGTTAACCAAGATGTCCAGCTTGCCGAAGGTCTGAAGGGTGACAGCGATCGCCTCTCGGCAAGCTTCCCGCTGACCGATGTCAGCTTTGTGGAGAAGGCATCGTTGTCCCTTTTCATGGATCAAAGCAGCGGTGGCACGGGCGTCCTCATCCTCTTCCAAGTAGATGATCGCAATGTCCGCGCCCTCACGCGCGAATGCCACCGCCGTCGCCCTTCCGATACCGGAGTCGCCTCCCGTGATGATCGCGACGCGGCCAGCCAAGCGCCCGCTGCCCCGTAGTTCCGGGTTCTCGAAGACCGGCGATGGATTCATCTCACCCTCACGTCCTGGCTGCTTGGCCTGCTCCTGCTCGGGACGCTGAGGGTGCTCGTGTTCACCTTTGGATTTGTTGCTCATCTGTTCGGCCGAAATTGCGTTGAAGATTCCTGAAGTGGATTCGTGGCCATTAATTGCATCTACCGTGCCGATGGCTTCCTGAGCTTCGGATGCTTAGCTCCTTTCCCAGTTGTCTCGCCATTTGGCGCAGCGGTTGGCGAGAATGAGGCGACGGCGGACGAGGAGATTTTCGCGGCAAGGGGCAGCATCGCGCTCCGGGGGGAGGATGACGTACTTGTAGCCTGCAACCTTGCCGGCGGAGGCTTTGAAGACGAGTTCGCCGAACCATGTGTTGTTGTTGATACATTCGAGCTCAATGCCTTCATTGAGGTCCCATGAGCCCAGTTCCTCGCAATCGCCGATGACGAGGACGCGGTCGCCCGGGTTGGTGGGGGCACCGTTGAGAAGGAGGCGGACCTTGGTGTCGCCCTGCAGGGTCTGCTCGGGGCGGGAGATCACGATGGCGGATTCCTTGCCCAGTTCGAGGGTGGCCTTGCCATCCTGCGTGACGACGCGGGCATCGCCGAGTAGACAGCGATACTCGCCGTCTGGCAGAGCCAGATTCTCTAGTTCCAGAGTGCGGGCCTCGCCCTTGTTCAAGATGACGAGGCAGCAGGATGATCGATAGGAACGCTCGAACACGTAGGTGTTTTCGTCGATCCAGCGAGGCCGTTGGCCGCCGAACTGTATCGCTTCGTTCTGGCGTCGTTCCGCGGCGAGGATGCCGATGATGCGAGTGGCCTCAGTGAGCTCCCAGCGTTCCATCATCGGGCGGTTGTAGGGGTCATTGCCGCCATCGGTGTCGTTATGGAGGTACTGCTCGCAACCGTAGTAGAGGCAAGGAATGCCACGGGAGAGGAGGAGTAGCACCAGGGCGAGTTCCAACTGCCGATCCGAAACTCCGAGCGACTGGAGGCGAGGCATATCGTGGTTCTCGAAGAAGGTGACCAGCTCGGTGGCGCAGGAGTATTTGCCGTCGCATTCCAGAACACGGCTCAGGGCATTGAAGCCACGCCCATCCTGCGCCGCGAAGCAATCGCGGATGGCGTGGCAGAGACCAAAGTCGAGAATCGACATGCCGGAGCGGTTGGAGAACTCTACCGAGAGCTCGTCCTCTGGGTCACTGTTGATCCATTCCCCGAATCGGAAAACCTCCGGATTCGCTGCATCGGTGTCTGCACTGAATTCCTGCCAGAACCAGAGCGGCATGTGCTTCACGGTGTCGATTCGGAGGCCATCCACCCCCTTGCCGAGCCAGAGCCTCACCGCTTCCTTGATGTAGTTGCGGAAGAGAATGTTATTTTCATTGAAGGTAGCCAGCCCCCCGATCTCCTTGTTCTGAAGCTGCCATTCGTCACACCAATCGGTGACCTCACCGTAATGGTGATACCAATGGTCCACGTCATTGTCGAAGTCCGCGACCAGCTTGCCGTCGTCATAGAGCTTCCCCTTCCCTGCCGCAGTCTGCGGCGAGCTGTGGTTGCAGACGAAATCGAGAATGAACTTCATCTCCTGGTCATGCATGCGCGCCAAGAGTGCATCAAAGACTGTGTCGTTGCGCGTGAAGATGCGTTTCTCCTCGGGGTGATTCATCCAGCGCGGGTTGATGCGCTTGAAGTCGCTGGTCCAGTAGCCGTGGATGGGAGCGCGCGGCTCGGAATCGCCATTCGTCATTGACTCCACCTGCTCGAAAAGCGGGGTGCTCCACAACGCCCCGATGCCGAAAGAGCGGAGGTAGTCCAGCTTGTCGAGCAGTCCTTGGAGGTCGCCGCCCCAATACTTGTTCCACTGCTTGCGTTCGGGATCTAGCATGCCGTCGTTTTCGCGGGGCTTGTCCGGTGAGCCCTCGTGGAATCGATCGAGGACAATGAAGTAGATGGTCTGGGCGCGGAACTCAGCATCCGAGCCGGTAAGCACTTCAAGTTCGCTGGTATCCGGGGTGCTGGTTGACATGGCTTCGGGAAACTCGAGGGCTCGCTATCGCAGGTGCCGTACCGCGGGATGAAGCCCATATCTTGTTAGATCGGGTCCGGGCGTGAGGGCTGTCAGCCAGTGCGAGTTGCACGTCCAAGGTGCTTGCTGCACGCGCTGGCGTCCTTTCCCGCCCCATTCCATACCCGAGGGTCTAGGCCTCCGGGACGTGGGCCGTTTGGTATTGCCGCTGCGAAGGGACTCCACCGCAGGCCATGAAGATTCAAAGCAGTGAAGACGTCCTAAAAGACCAGCTCAACGATCTCCATAGCTGCGAAACTCAAGCAGACGAGAGTTGGCCGGACCTGGCCAAGGCGGCCACGAACGAGGCTTTGCGCTCGAACCTGCTCCAAACCAAGGAGGCGGCGGCAAGGCACCTGCAAACGCTGGCTTTCGTCTCCGAATTGGTAGGTCACCAACCTTCAGGGGACCCGTGCAAAGCGATGCAGGGATTAATCGAGGGAGGCGACGAGCATCTTGCGATCGCCGAAGCCGCAGCGACCCGCGACCTGCTGCTGGTCGCCCACTGCAATCGGATCCTGCACTATGAAGTCGCCGCCTTCGGTTTTGCTTCGGCCTTGGCCCGCTCGGTTGGTTACCGAGAAGCCGCTGAAGCATTGTGCGTAGTCTTCTCGGAGAAACTGGCCCAATCAGCGGAACTCGCGCATGTGGCAGCCGCCGAGTTCGGAATCAACCTGGGAGGTAGCGCATGAGGCGCGCACTCAGGGACCATGGGCTAAGCCTTACCCTCGGGTTCCTGTTTCTCCTATTCTGGGCCTGCCAAGCGGTGGCCGGGCACGCGGTCTTCAACGAAGATCTAGAAACGCACGGGCAGGCAGCGATCTCGCTGACGGCGTATCTCGCCAGCGGCCACTTCTGGCAAGCTACGGGCGAAAACTGGGAAAGCGAGTTCCTCCAGATGGGGGCCTATGTGATCCTGACCGCTTACCTCTTCCAGCGGGGATCAGCCGAATCCAATGATCCCGACCAAGCCGACAAGATCGCCAAGGAGCGGCAAAGCAAGCCCGCCCCTTGGTTGTACAGGAACTCCCTATCACTGGCTTTCCTCGGCCTATTCCTCGTGTCCTTCGGCATCCACGCCGCAGGAGGCTGGAAAGAATTCAATGCCGAGAGGGTCGAGCACGGCGAAGAACCCGAACCCTTCGCGGCGTTCCTAGGCGACGCCGAATTTTGGTTCCAGTCGTTCCAGAACTGGCAGAGCGAGTTCCTCGCGGTGCTCTCGATCGTTATTCTCAGCATCTTCCTGCGCCAGAACGGGTCTCCGGAAAGCAAGAAGGTGAACGACCCCGACTCCAAAACCGGCACCTAGCCTTCAATCATTATGGACGACAAACTAAGCCGTTATCTCAACGATCATCTGGCCGGATCCGCCGGAGCCGTGGACCTCATCGAAGCCATCGCCAAGGCGTGCGAAGAAGACGAGGACATCGGCTTCTACCGCGAACTCGGTCGCAAAGTTGAACAGGACCGGAAGGTGCTGCATGAGCTAATCCTGGCCACGGGCAAGAAGAGCAGCAGGGTGCTCGAAACAGCGGGAAAGATCACCGCCAAGGCCGGACGTCTCAAGCTGATGTGGGAGGGTCTGGAGCCGGGTGATCTGGGACTTTTCGAAGCGCTGGAGATGCTGGTGCTGGGCATCCAAGGCAAACGCATCCTCTGGGTGGTATTGCGGGAACTCCAGCCGTGGACCCCGGAATGGGAAGATATCGACTTCGCAGCCTTGGAGGCGGAAGCGATCGCGCAGCGGGACGCGGTCGAGGAACGGCGGGTGACCGCCGCCATGGATGCGCTACTGAGCCCGGAGCGGCGCGCCGCCAAGCTTCCAGAGATGGAGACGCAGGTTCTATCCTCCCGATGACAAGCGGGCGGATGCAAGCGCGGTGATCCGTGCGATGTTTCAATGCCATGAAGATTCCAAGTCGCCATGCGCTTCTCCTGATCGACGTGATCAACGACATGGCCTTCCCGGAGAGCGAGGCCCTGCTCAAGCATGCCCTGCCAGCGGCCAAGAAGATCGCCGCGCTGCGCAAGCGGCTGAAGAAAGCCGGGGTGCCAGTGATCTACGTGAACGACAACTTCGGGCACTGGCAATGCGACTTCCAATCGCAGATCAAGCGCTGCAGCTCGCCCGAATCTCCGGGGAGGGAGGTCGCGAAGCTGCTGCTGCCGGAGGATGACGATTACTTCGTGCTCAAGCCGATGCACTCGGGATTCTACTCCACCTCCCTGGACGTACTGCTGCGTTTCCTCCAAGCGGAGACCCTCATTCTCGCGGGTTTCGCCGCGGATATCTGCGTGCTGTATACGGCAAACGACGCCTATATGCGCGACTTCGCGCTGGTGGTGCCGACGGACTGCGTGGCCTCCGAAGATGCGAAGGGCACGCGGCAAGCGTTGGATCACATGAAGAACCGGCTGAAGGCGCGGGTGATGGAGTCCCGCTACCTGCACTGCGGATGATCAAAGTGCAGGCAAGGGCAGCCCAGCACGAATGGTGGTACCGGCGCCGGGGGCTGACTCGATTGCGAGCGAGCCGCCGAGCGAGTTCAAGCGCTCGCGCATGCCCAGCAATCCCAAGCGACCTTTTCCACTGACGGGCTCGAAGCCGCGGCCATTGTCCGAGATCATGAGCAGGACTTCCCCGTCTGCGTCAAGATGCAGGTCCACCTTGGTAGCCGAGGCGTGGCGCGTGACATTGGCCAGGGCCTCTTGGACGACACGATACAATGCGATTTCAGCATCGGGCGGGAGACGCAGGTCGCTCCAAGTGCCGGTGTGCAGGTGCGAAGCGATCCCGGTTTTATTGCTCCAATCCTGAAGATAGTGCCGAAGCGCGACTTCCAAGCCGAGATGGTCTAGCTCGGAAGGCCGTAGCTCCCAAGCCCGACGGTGAACCGCCCGGATCAGTTCATCCACGCGGCCCATGAGTGACTCGAAGACATCCTTTTGCACCAGTTCGGGGTGCTCGTCGGTGAGTTGCCTGCGCAAGTTATCGATCTCCATGCGCATGGTCACCATGTGCTGGGACAGGTCATCATGCAGATCGCGGGAAAGCCGGGCCCTCTCTTCCTCCTGAGAACTGACCAAGCGGGACAGCAAGGTGCCGCGCTCCTCCTCCAAGCGCTCCCGCTGGCTGACCTCCCGCTGGAGGTCCTGCATCGCTTCGCGCAGTTCACGGGTGCGATCCTGAACGCGGGTTTCCAAGAGATCGTGGGCGGCTTGGAGTTCCTGGGCCTGGATCTTGCGCTCGGTGATATCGGTGGCGGTGCCAAACCAGCCGATGACGAGTCCCTGATCGTCGAAGTGGGGAACATTCCGGACAATGAACCAGCGGTAGCTGCCATCGCAGGCGCGCAAGCGCACCTCCGCATCGAGGATCCGGCCTCCCTGCAGCGCGGAGTTCCATTCCTGAAGCAAGGCTTCCGCATCATCCGGATGAATGAAGGCCTGCCAGCCGGAGCCGAGAGATGCGGCGGGATCGGCAGCGGTGTAGTCGAACCAGCGGCGGTTAAAATAGGCGGCATCGCCGGCCGGAGTATTCGACCAGACGATCTGCGGCATGGAATCGGCAAGGAGGCGGAAACGTTGCTCGCTGTCGCGAACCGCGGCTTGGGCGACGCGTTGCTCGGTGAGATCGCGAGCGACCTTTACGTAGCCCTTCACCAGATCTCCTTCTTCCAATGGTGACATCACCCCGGAAACCCAGAAGCGGCGACCGTCTTTTCGCAGGTGCCAGCGTTCGTCGGCGGCATGGCCTTTCGTTCTCGCAATGACAAACTCGGCCTGCGGGATGCCCGCCGCCTGATCCTCGGGAGTGAAAATCATGCCGACATGGCGACCAAGGACCTCTTCCGGCCCGTAGCCAAAGATGTGCCGCGCGCCCGTGTTCCACCCGGTGATGAGGCCTTCGACATCGGTGGTGATGATCGCGTAGTCCCGGACGCTATCCATCACCAAGCGGAGATTTACCTCGGAAGCCAAGAGATCGGCCTCCATTTTCCGGCGCTCGGTAAGGTCGACCGTGACGGCAAGGATGGAAACCTCCTCACGACCCGGGACCTGCAGCGCGGAGAAAGAGCTATTCGCCCAGACGATCCTCCCATCCGGCCGGACATAGCGCTTATCGATCGAGACAGGATGGCCGGTTTCCAAGACGCTGCGGAAGCCGGCGAGGGTTTCGCCAACGTCATCGGGATAAGTCACATCCGCCGGGCGCAGGTGCATCAGATCCTCCCGGGAGCGGCCCAAGAGATCGCAGAGGCGGTTGTTCACCCGCAGGAAGGAGCCCTCCGCGGAGACTTCGGCAATGCCGACCGGAGCTTCCGCAAAGATGGCGGCGAGCTGGGCCTGCGATGCCCTAAGATCTTCCTCGGAGCGGGCGCGCTCGATGCAATCAGAGGCGATCCATGCAAGCAGGTCAAGGTGGCGGAGCTCGTGCTCCTCGTAAGTGCGCGCCTCCGTGGCGTAGGTGGAGAGCAGTCCCAACAGGCGACCTTGGCTGGAAATAATCGGGATGGCCTGCACTGCCCGGATATCCTGCGAGAGAAGCAAGCGGATCTCGTCCGAGTGAGCCGTCTCCTGCTCTGCGGCGAGATCGCCGAGAAAGTAGTGCCGTCCACCTGCAAGCTCCGCTTGGCAGGCGGGAGCCAAGGTGATGGCCCCCAAGCCGGAGAGCAGGGGCGCGGCGAGGCCGGAATGAGCGGCGAGGTCCAAGCGGCCGCCCGGGTCCAAGAGGCGGATGCAGCCGCCCGTCATGCGGGAGATGAAGAGCGTGGCCTCGAGGATCTCCGTCAGCATCTCCCCCAGTCTACGGCTCCGCATCAGCCTGCGGTTCAGGTCGTGGAGGCGCTTCATGCCTTCGAGATCGGCCAAGGCCTTATCCAACTGATCCGGAGGTTCCGCGGAAGAGGAGAGCGGGACGAAGAGAATGCGACAGAGTATGCGGGAGGGATCCGGCACGCGCCGGGCCACGATGAGGTGACGCCGTGGCGGCAAGCCGATGCTGCTCTCAAAAGCGACAGAAGGCTCATCGGCAAGAATGGGTCTCAAGCGCTGCAACCACTCTTCGTCCCCATGCGCGGGCAGCGACTGCGATAGCAGGGTGCCCCGGGCGAGTTGCTGCCCCTCCGCTCCGGAGGGAAGGACATTGCAACTGATGACCCGCCAATCCCCGCCGGGCATCTCCGGGGTGGTGACTGCCTCGCAAAGGAGCACGCTCAGAACTCCGATAGGAAGCCAATGCTCCCCCTCCATTCCCGACTCCATAGGGGTCCGAACAGGGTGGCCCCGATCTGGGAGAGAAGTCACTCGACCCTACCCTAGACCATAAGGGGGGCCGCGCCAAACCAGAATGTAGCACGCGGATCAGGAAGTTAAGCACCCGCGAGGCGGAAACAGAAATGGCGGGCGGGCCGGCGACAGAAGGAAGTGATACGGAGAGCCATGAGCCTGAGCCTGTCAGGCATATTGGGGGGCGTCTCTAAGGGAAGTCTACAGCCAGATCTAAGCGAAAACCTTAGGCTCTCGATTCGAGCTTTGAAAATGAAGGTGAAAGACGGGGAACAAACCCTGCAAGCATTGCAGGAAACGTGTTCGCTTAGAAAAAGTAAGCGATCCGCTTAGTTGAGATGATGGGATTCGCTTACGTGCCGCAGGTTGCCTCGGGGGTTATGAGGCCCTCAAATGCTACCCAGCCCCATCTCGACCGCCTGAAAGGTTAAGGTTGAGTCCCGCCTCGCTCATCCAGTCCGCTCCAAAACCTCTTCTCTACCCAATGCACGTCCTACCTTACGCCAATCTGGAGGACGTTCGCTATGCGATCCGCCATCGCTGTTTAATCTCCTTCTCCTACAAGCGGGAGCGGATAACAGCCGAACCTCACTTGTTGGGAAACTTTCAGAAGACACATGCCTTAATTCTCGTGGCATGGAAAACGGAGCCGGAGGAAGGCTGGGATCACTACCGTTACGCTCAGATCCGCGACTTCGAGGTGCTCAGGGAACGTTTCTACCATTTCAGGACCGGCTTTACCCCCCATGACCGGAAGATCGTGGGCATCGACACGATGGTGAGCGGTTACCCGCGCTAAGGGCTTTCACGCGACGGCGACGATCCTTGCAAGGCTGCTCCTGCGCGGCTATGGATGAAGATTCGCGCCGGAGCGAGCACTGATCATGAATACGATTTATCTCGTCGACGATCACCCGATGCTCCGCGGGGGATTGAGCCATATCGTCCAGCAGGACGGCCGCTTCCAGATCTGCGGAGAGGCCTCCACCGCGATGCAGGCGATGAATGAGATCCCGCAACTGCGCCCGGACGTGGTGGTGATGGACATCACTCTTCCGGACAAGAGCGGGCTGGAACTCATCAAGGACCTGCTGGCACTGCACCCGACCCTGCGGGTGCTGGTCTTCTCAATGCACGACGAAATGCTGTATGCGGAGAGGGTGATCCGCGCAGGAGGCAAGGGCTATCTGGTGAAGGGATCCGACAGCGAGCAATTCACGCAAGCGCTACGCGAAGTGATCGGCGGCGGGATCTACCTCAGCGAGCGAGTCTCAGCACATATCCTGAACCGGATGTCGGTAGGGCATAACCGGGAGCCAGCCTTCGGCCCGGCGACGCTGACCGATCGCGAGCTGGAGATCTTCCAAATGCTCGGGCAGGGCCTAGGGACGCCGCAGATCGCGGCGAAGCTACACATCAGCCCCCGCACAGTGGATGCACATCGGAACAATATCCGGATGAAGCTCTCCCTGCCGGATGCGGCGGCAGTGCTGCGGGAAGCGGTGATCTGGGTGGAGTCGGGGGGGCTCGAAGGTTCCACGGCTGAGTCGTCCAGAAGTAGCAAGTCTGGGGAATGAAGTCTGCCTCAGAATACGATGGTGCTAGTAGCACGCATCGAGCTTCTTCCGTTTAAGAGCAGACCGACGTTCCTCCGGGGCGGAGCGGAATTGGGCGGACTGGTCGCGCGCCGCAGGATGCAGAATGAGGATGGGTTAGCGGCAACCTGCAAGAATGAGGGGCTTCCGAGTTTCGCTGCGCCCCGCAGATACCGTTGGCGCGGTTCATGCGAGGTCCGGAGTTCGCGCAACACCATGCAGAGCCTCGAGATAAAGGGCGTGCGCCTGCCCCCGCCGAAAGACTTTCCCAAGCCATGAACCAGACGATGCTCAATCGACGACGTGCCGGCCTCCTCGTGCCGGTGTATGCGCTGCGCCGGGACGGCGACTACGGCATCGGTGATACTGCTGCGGTGAAGGAGGCAATCGATTTCTGCGCGGATCACGGATTCAGCGTGCTGCAGATCCTTCCAGTGCACGAGACGATCGGCGATCATAGCCCATACAATCCGATCAGCTCGCGCGCCCTCGCGCCGGCGCTGCTAACGATCGCTCCGGAGGAGGTGCCCGGCCTCAGCGAGGAGATGATGGCGCAGGCAGCACCGGAGGCGTGGCTGACCCAGCTGCGGGAAGGCAAGGTGCGGCAAGAAGCGGTGCACCCGTTGAAGGCCCAGATCCTTCTGGCGGCCTCGTATCAATTCAACGCGCAGGGTGAGGTCGCGCTGCGGGAGGAATTCGAATGCTTCCTCAAGGCGCAGGCCTCCTGGTTGGACGCATACGCACTCTTCCGGCTGCTGGTGCGGGAATATGAGGGAAATACGCACTGGGATGATTGGCGACCGGAGCACCGCTCCTACGAGGCGGCGCAGAGCTGGCTGTCGCAGCATCCGGCGCGGGAGGATCTCGAAGAGCTCCGGAGAGGCTTCTCCTTCATCCAGTGGGTGGGCTACCGCCAATGGAAGGCAGTGCGCCGACATGCAGACGCACGCGGGATTCTGGTGATGGGTGAGATGTCCTTCGGCGTCGGCCAAAGCAGTGCGGATGTGTGGGCGAATTCCACACTCTTCGACACGGAATGGAGCATGGGAACACGGCCGCTGGCACACTTCGACACGACGAAGGATGCGGAGCGGTGGGGGCAGAACTGGGGGCTGCCGCCGTATCGATGGGAAAACCATCGCTCCAGCGGGTTTGCTTGGCTGCGAGGGCGCGTGGAATGGGAGAAGGAGTTCTTCCACGCATGCCGGATCGATCATCTACGGGGCTATTTCCGTGCTTACATGTTCCCGTGGCGTGGCGGGGCGGCCCATGTCGAGTTCTCCGCGCTGACCGAAGAGGAAGCGGCGGAGAAGACGGGCGGGCTGCTGCCGCGCTTCGTGCCCGGACCGGACGAAGATCCGTTGACGGCGGGGATGAACGAGCTGCAAGGGCGGGAGGTGATCGGCCAGATCATCGATGCGGCCGGAGAGATGGATCTGGTGGCGGAGATCATGGGCGAGATGCCCGATTACATGCGTCGTACGCTGGACGAACTCGAGTTGGCGAACCTTTCTTTTCCACAACTGCTGAGAAGGGCAGACGAACGGGTGATCGCTCCAGAAGCTTTTCGAGAGTTCAGCCTGGCCACCTATGCGAACCACGATAACGCGCCGCTCGCTTCGCTATTCCACCAGCTTTCGACGGAATCGAGGGACGATCCCGAGGGAAAATCGGCGGAGGACCTGGAAGCGCTTTTGACCTTCGCGGGTCTGCACGAGCACGGCCCGGAAACCTTGGATGATGTGAGTCTAGCAGCGCTGCAAGCGGCGCTCTTCCAGACCCGGGCGAGACTGGCGATACTGATGTGCAGCGATCTCTTGGGAATCCCGCTGAGATTCAACCTGCCGGGGAGCTATGGCCGCGGAACCTGGAGCGACCGCTTGGAGATGCCTCTGAGAAGCTATGCGCTTCATCCGGTATACGGGCCGAGAATCCGCGCGGCGGTGACTCATGCTAGCGAGAGCAGACGGGTGTAAAACGAAGGATCTCACGGCGGTATCTCTGGGTACTGAACTGCCGGAGAACCGCCGTGAGCCTCGGGGGGATGGTGCAAATGGATTACGGGATATTACTTCTTAGCTTCCTTGACGACGCTATGGATGGCATCGTGAAGCCAATCATCCTCTTGCTGGAGGGCTAGATGGAGTCCCACTTACCGCAAGACGCTGCGGATCTCAGTAAGTGAATATTCAGGATGGCGGACCTGAAACGAAGTTAAGAACGCAGCTTCCGCGCCGGAAGGGGCTGTTTCCGGCGGCGTTTCGTGAAGTGGTGAGGAGTCACTCATTGCAGAGATCAGGTTTGGTTCTCTTTGTCACCACGGGCGCGGGTTTGCTTCTCCGGCGGAACCTCTTGATACATGGCTTCGTTCAGCTTTGCCTGGGCGTGCTCGGTGAGCACGCGCCGGCCGGCCACGAGCGCCTTGTTCATCGCGCCGGGTATCACAAGGAGTTCACCTTCCATCACGCCTGAATAGCCTGCCTTGGCAACCTCCTGGGGTGCCATGAGATTACCCTTTTGGAATCCGACAACGCCGATCATGTCGGCCTTCGGGAAGAAGTCGGTATCCGTGGGGCCGGGGCAGAGAGCAGTAACTGATACCCCGGTGCCTTCCAGTTCGACCGACAGGCCCTCGCTATAGGAGAGCACAAAAGCCTTGGTGGAATGATACACGTTCAGCATCGGACCAGGCTCGAATCCGGCGACGGGCGCCGTATTCAGGATTCTCCCGCTCCCTTTCGCCAGCATCGGAGGGAGGAATAGCTTCGTCATGCGCAAAATCGCCTCGATGTTGAGACGGACCATCGAGATATCCTTGTGCAAAGGAATCTCCCAGCTTTTGCCTCGGAAGCCGTGGCCCGCATTGTTGACGAGAATGTCGACCTCGGTGCCCTCGCGTTGCAGTCGATAGAAGATGTCCTCGGCGGCATCCTCGTGTTCGAGATCCTTGGCTACAGACACAGCTGCTACTCCGAACTCAGCCGATATACGGTTGGTGAGAGCTCTCAATTCAGAAGCATCCGGCGCAACAAGCACCAGAGGATGACCGTGCGCGGCGAATTCGTGAGCAAGGTGGAGGCCGATGCCGCTGGTGCAGCCGGTAACGAGAGCGGTTTCTTTCATGGTGATCTCCCTTTCGCACCACGCGTGCCACGCGAGATGTCAGGTTTCCTCCTCTTCGTTCGCGATGGCAGCGGTATCGGGACGATCGAATTCGGATTCCTCGTCGGAGAAGTCGCTTATAGTATCGGTATCCGAAATTCGGGCAGAGGCCTCATAGTCATCAGCCACAGCTTCGCGCTCGGTAGCGGATGCTACTTCGGCCCCCTGATCCTCCGAGCCAACCCGGGTCTGCTCGGCGCGGGTTAGAGGTGTTGATGACTTGCCCGGCGGTAGAACCCTTCTCCTTATCTTCCGGTTTCATGCCGGTCATCTCGCAGAGCGGATGCCAAGAGTTTTCCGATCATGAGCCTCGGCGGCTTGGGAACGGCCGCTTGTGAGTCTTTCATGAAGCGCATTACGCAGCTGCAGAATGCAAATCGAGACGGCTGGACTGCTTAGCGCTCGCCTTCCGCATCCGGTCGGTCGCCTCCTGCGGTGGGAGCTCCGTGCGGATTTCCACCGGCATTGCTCCCGGCACCGACGTGATCGCCGGAGCTTGGTCGTTGACCTCCGACCACTCCATTACCGCTTCGCGTTTCGGAGTCTCCAGTGGCTTGAGCTCCCTGCGGGATTCTTTGTCCTGTTGGTTGCGTCCGCTGATCTCCGGGGGGCTGGCGGTAAGGACTGTCGGCCCGCAAGGGAGGATAGTCATCATCACAGCCGCAAAGGAGTAAGGACGGAAGGAGTAGCAGTTTCTTGATCATTCGACTCCGCTCGCACGCCTCATGCCAGAGAGTTCGTTCCCGCTGGAGCCTAAGCGTATTCCTTAGATCCGGGGAAGCGGACGGTTTTGCAGCCGGTTTCGGAGTCACCTCTGCTATATAGGAGGAATGCACGCTTCGGTCACAAGCTTCATCATGGGAGCCACCAGGTTGGGAGCCCGGCCGAGAACGACTCAATCAGCAATTTTCTTCGATCGGCTCGCCTTGGAGATCATACCCTCCGTTAAAGCGAATGAGCCGACAACCCTGGAGCTGATTTGGCCCTGCAGCGAGCACGGCTATGATGTTTACGCGGCACTGCTTTACTCGGCTATTCTCGGACCGGAGTGTCACTTCAGTGATTTCATGACATCTGCCTGCGCGAGGATGTCGGGTGGGTGCGGATATTCTGAATCTCAAGGCGATTGGGCCGTGAGAATGTATAGCCGCCGGGATCACTTTTGTCTCATGTTTATGGATATGGGATCCTTCGACTCACGGGGCCACAGTTCCCGTAGATCCACCTAGGCGGCCGAGGCGGAGAACCTTGATTCCTCGTATCATGCCTGTCCGCCCAAGGCGGCGAAGTCGTCGCGCCAATCGCGATCAAACTTCGCTTGGTAGTCGCCCGGATGGAGGGCTCCGTAATCTTCGGTGAATGCGTCCACCGACTCTTTTGCCAAGCTAAGCGACGATCCTTCGCCATCATCAAACACCAGCAAACCATCCCGCGAATTGCTCCTAAGCCATAAGCGCAAGTGCTCCGCAATCGTGAGATCATCGTTGGCCTTGGGTGCGACCGGTTCTGCCAAAGTTTGCTGATCGGAAAGTTCCCTGTTTCTATCGCTCATAGGGGACTTGTCTTGCAGGACGCGTTCCTCAATCGACTGGAGTGCTGCTCCGTGACTAAATCGGGGAAAACGCGCTTTGACTTTCGCCACCCCAGTGCGACCGCTGCGTCGCTTCCAAAATTCACGGAAGCCCTCTCAAAATGAAAACCGCCTACTTCCTTGCTGCTGCAGTCGCGTTCACTTTCGCCGCCTGCGAAAAAAACGATACCGTTAAGGACAAGATCAATGATGGACTCGACCGCCGTCCCGCCGAAGGCATCCAAGATGCCGGCGAGGACATCAAGGGCGCCGCCAAGGATGTGAAGGAAGACGTGAAGGACGCTACGAAATAATCCTCTCGATTCGGCAATTGCGCACGAGGCCGACGTCCCGCTAGGGAGTCGGCCTTTCGCTTCTCGGATTCCAGCGCGTATCGAGTCGCGCACCCGAAGGGACCGCCCAATCCGAAACCGAAATGCCCGCCGCGGCTTAGCGCGGCGGGCATATGCCCATTTGAGCGAGAACGACCGCCATCCGTAGCGGAGTCTCCAAGCAAATCAGTTGTTCCGAACTCCCGGATTCCACTCGCTGGTGGTCAGGAAGCCATCCGAGTTCGCGTCGAAGCGGGTAAACTTCGTCTGGATCTTGGTCTCAGAAGCGCCCTGGGCGAAGAAGTACCCGAACTCGGTCAGGTTCACCTGCGCATTGGCGTCAAAGTCCGCGAGGACGTAGATCGAGTCCGTGTTGGGAGAGGTCTGACCACGGCGGAGAGAGTTGTATTCCTGCAGACTCACCGAGCCGTCCAAATTCACATCCGAGCGCAGAAAGTTCCGGCGGATATTAACGTAGGACGTGCGCGCACCGTAGGTGCTGACAAATTCATCCCAGCTAAGCGTACCGCTCAAGGAGAGGTCGCTTTGATAGAAAGCCGTCTCGATCTTGTTCTGCGGCTGGATTGCGCCGCGGAAGATCAGGAACTCGTTCACTTGGATCGCCGCATCCCGATTGTAGTCGGCACGGCGAAAAGACTTCGCTTGGGCGCGGACACTCAGTCCCGCCTCGAGCGTGGTGTTAAACTCGGTGGTGCTGAGGCCGCCCGAGAGGTTCACATCGGCAAGGACGAAGGCCGAGGTATCAAGGCTACCGGCCAGAGAGGTTCCTGCGGCGACGAAGGACATGGCGAAACCCGCGAGGGCTGCTTTTGCGTGTGAGGATGTTTTCATGGTCGTCGCCCCTCAAGCAATTTGAATACCCGACGTCAGGAAGGCGCGAACGCCTACATGCTACATGATTCTCCCAAGCATATCCTCTTGCAGCGCTTTCTGAAGCAGTGCGTTGTGCTTTGCACACATGCAGGATGCGATCCCCAAGCATTTTAACGTCGTCATGCTCAAATGCGTAGCGCCCTGAAGTAATGCTGCTGTCACCGGAGGCTCAGCGTTTGCTCAGTTCGGACCAGGAAGGCTTTTCAGCAGCTCCCTCAAAGCGTCGCTTTCGCTTAGAATGCGGAATGACGAGGCCGCAAAGTCGCTCAGATTTTCAAGCAAGCGGCGATCTTCGGCATCGAACTTCTGACCGGGCTTGTGAATCACAGCCCAGACAGTTCCTACCGGCTTTCCGTTCATGTAAAAGGGCACAAGCAGCACTTCCTCAAGCGCGGGCTTGATCGGAGCCAAATAGGTGAAGTAGCGTTGAGGCTGACGAAAGAGAACCGGCGCATCGCGGTCCAGCACCGTGCCGCAAGGGCCAAAATCGGCGGGCGTCCCGGCGCCGACGTAGCGCGCCAAGCCACCGGTGACGGCCGGCCAAACGAAGATTCCCCGCGATTCGTCCAGCAGGCTGATCCCTGCCGATTCGGCATTGGAGAATTTCAGCACCGCTGCCACAATTTCCGGAAACAGGCTCTCCGGGGCTTTGGCGAGTTCCTGCACCAACTCAAGGAATGCAGCTGTCTCGGCCGCCTCATCAATTGGCCGCGACGGCCTCGCATCCAGCTGATCGGTAGCGATCACAATTTCCAATTCGCAGCCGGGGGAACTGTTGATCATAGGGCGGGCCCACTTTTGGATTAGATCCGCATTTTCGCAAGTGGCGATGCGATCCTTCGCTCTTGCTGATTCTCCGCGCCCCACGGCGCGGTGCAATGGAGATCCCCTGCCCATGCCCTGCAGTCGAAGCCTCGCTCGCCAATGGAGTATTTGTTCGGCTACCCATCTGCCATGAGAGCCGGATGCCAGTGAAATCGCAGCTTGATGCGGGAGCCTCGCTTCAAGTGAGGATCGCCGGGCGGAACCGAGATCTCCTCGCCCTGATTGCCCGTCAATCTCTCAAGCGTCCGGCGGGACGCGTGATTCTCTGGATCGCAGGTCAGAACCAGAGGCGAGCCAATGGTATGGGCAAAAGGAGCGAGGGCTTGGCAGGCCAGTAATGCAAACCCATGCCCGCGACACCGCTTGCGGATGCCGAAACCGACGTGACCCACGACCCTCCGTATGTGCTCGCTATCCCCCACCCGCAGGTTGATGTGCCCGACATCCTTGAGCGCGGAGAGAATCCGGAAATGGTAGTAAGGCGCGAGATGCTTGCCCACCGGGACGACCGCCTTGGCGAAGCGAAGGGCAAGAGGACCCGAGTGCAGTGCCTGCGGCGGCGGAGGTGGCAACGGAGGCGCAGGCATGAGAACAAAGGGGGGTAGAAGATCACTTCTGATGATCTTCGCCGATCTTATCGTAGACCCGGGTGTAGTCGGCGACATCGGCCTTTACCGGGTGACCCTTTTCAAGTTCCTCCAGCCATGCTTGGACCACAATGGCGCTGGTGTCGCTGCATGCCTGAAGGCCGTAAGAATAGGGTCGGAAACCGGTGGTGTGAGGAAAGGAGATCTCGTGAATCCGGGGGCTCGATTCGCCATTACGAGCGACCAAGCGGTAGGCGCCATCGACGCCCACGCCACCCACATGATACATTATCTCGCCTTCTCTTTGGAGCAGATGCTCCCTCTTATCTGCATCCAAAGACTTTGCGACTTCGGGATCCACGAACGGAACCCGGGCACGGCTTGCCGTGTGTGTGCTCACCAAGCCGGGAAAGGGGTATTCATCAAGTTCCAAGGGCTTCTGCCCGCTACAATCGACAAACATCCGGTAGTTCGTTCCGGCACCCTCCCCTTCCCCGTCTTCGATCACCCCCGTGGTGTAGCCGCCGTGAGGATCCTTGCCGGTGACCTTGGCCTTCCCCGGTTCGAGTGCGAGCTTACCGGCATCGTAGAGAGCCAGCAGAGTCTCTGCGGATGAAAGCGGCATAGCCGCAATGACGTTCATTTGAAAAGGCAGGACTACCTCCTGAAGCGTGAGGTGATCTTCCGCAGGCATCAGTTCGGCATGGAAGTTCAGCGTATACATGAGGTCATCGATGAGTTCCTTCCAATGGATCGGCCGATGACCGATCACCGACCTGCGTGCCTCCTGCATCTCGCGGCGCATGCCCTCGAATGCGTTTGCATAGTCGTGCCGGGTGGTCATCTCCTCGACGAAGTCGCGAAGACCGAAGGACGGTTCGGATAGCTTGGAGACCAACTCCGGCATCCGGTCACGCTCAAAGGCTTGGATCAAATGCGGCCTGCAAACGTGGTCAAAGTAGGTATCGATGCGGAGAAAGCCTTCGGCGTCCAAGAGGTCGAGTAGTTCTCTCCTCCGAACGTGACGGTAAATCTCACGCATGGCCTCCACCTGATCGAACTGCAGGTGCGGTAGCAGGCCCTGCGCCGAGTGCATGACCACCTTAAACTCCTCTGTCCCCGGCGAGGGGTGGTAGATCATCGCGCCCCCCGGAGCTTGTTCGAATGTCCCATGGCGATGGGCGAGGGATGCAATCACATCGAAGGCGCTCAGGGAGGCGCCCAAGGTGCCGACAGCAAAGTCAAACTTCTCCCCGGCGCGAGGGAGCAGCTTCGAGATCGGCCAAGGCGAAGCAAAGTAGCCAGCAGGTACGCAATCTTGATCCGGCCAGCGGTGACCAGTGGCTAACACCACCCGGTGGAAGGCTTCCTCTTTCCCATCCGCCGTAACGACTAGAACACTTTTTTCCCTTGGCAGATCCTTCACGTCGATGACCTCCAACCCTGGGCGTTCGCGGACATCAATTCCCTGTTCACCGAGCTTGCCCACGATCAAGCGATACTGGGACTGCAAGTAGCGGCCCAAGGCGATACGCGGGTAGATCGCGTCATCCTTGATCGCGAGGTCGCCAATACCAAGCTCCAGCAGCGTCGAGGAATCCTGCGCGCGAAGCCAGTCCGCGAAGGTTTCCACGAGAGCCGGGATCTCTTCCGAGGAGATGTTCGACATGTTGTGGCGGTCCGACATCTGCGGGCTGTAGGGCATGCCCACGCCGAGGATGGAGGCCTTTTCAATGACGGTGACTGTCGCAAGGGATCGCTGCAACACCCCGGAATTTTGCAAAATGTGTCGTAGGAGGTAGATCGCCGAAGGACCGCTTCCGACGATGGCGAGGGACTGGCATGGATTCATGGAGGACGTGGTTAAAACTTGGCCTGATGGAGCGTCAGTCGGTTCTTGGCATCTTTGCATGTGCAAGACGTTTGACCGCCACGCAAGCGGTTCTACGGTTCAGGCTGATACCTTCTGCGCGCCCATGGAATTCGAACCGCACTGCCAAATGGATCAAGCCGAACGGACCTCGCACTGCGGGAGTTCCTCTGCCGTGGCAGCGGTGCCGGCATGGACGGGACGCCTTGTGAAGATCTACATCTCCAAGGGCCACGACTACTGGGGCAGAAGCGGAGAGGGTCGGCTCCAAAGCGGCATCGATGAGCTGAAAGAAATCGAATGTGTCGCTGGCATGGGACTGCGGGGAGACCGCTACTTCGGAACCAAGCCCGGCTTTAAAGGCCAAGTCACGTTTTTCGATCAGAAGGTGGTCGATGAGATGCGGCAGCAATTCAAGCTCGCGAAGCTGCCCGCTTCGGTCTTCCGACGTAATCTCATCGTAAGCGGAGTTGATCTGAGCGAATGGCTGGGGAAGCGCTTCTGCTTTCAAAACATCGAGTTCGAGGGGGCTCAGGAATGCCATCCTTGCCACTGGATGGACCGGGTTGTCGGACCGGGCGCTGCCGGGTTCATGAAGGAAGGATTCCGCGGTGGCTTGCGTGCCAGAATTCACGGCAACGGGTTCTTGAGCGTGCAACCTCATGGTGGGTGAAACAGGCATTTTAGTGGAGGCTTCAGACCATTACTCACGCCCTTGTCCTGAACTCAGTTGGGATCGGGCGAAATGATCGAATCATTGACATCGTTAAAATATTCCGTATCCGAAGCGAATTCCCGGGGAACTCTCAACGCAGGATGGTGGTAGCCACCCATACCCCGGGTCCATATTACATATTGGGAGGAGGTAGGAAAGATTGCTACCACCGTGTCGGCACCCTCCTCCGGCGGATGAGGTATGCCTACCTGAGCAAGATACTCGCAGTCGTCCCTGCGATAACGCAGAGCGAAAAGGAGAGCGGGAGTGACGGGCTGGCCGATGTCTTCAGCGCATACTCGCGCAAGGGCTCCGTGTACTTCGGTCGCGAGTTTTGGATTATCGATGCCGGGTACGAAGAATTTCATGCCGTCTTGCTACTGGGGATTGTGAAGCGATGAGAGTGCCTCAATCGCATCCCGAAGCGCAGCTGATGCGCGCTGGATTTCCGGCTCCGCCGAAGTCGCCAAGGCAAGTGCCTTGTGTGCCGACTTAAGGCGCTCGGCGAGATACTCAGGAGGTCCATTAAGATGATCGAGGGCGTCCGCCATCTTTACTAGACGCGCTTGCCACGGTGATGCAGCAAGCCGTTGCCAGTAGATCTTTTTCTCATCCGGGGAAGTCTTGGAAAGATACTCCACCCAAGAAGCGACATTCGCGCCCATGGCTATCGCCATACCTTCCCGATTCACCTTGGTCTTCTCAAGCACATCGTGAAGCAGTGCGGTGGCCAAGACCTCCTGATCATGGCAGCCGAAGACCGCCGAAACGATGAGAGCGACACGCGAGGGATGAGCGAAGTAGGGCATCCCGGATCCGGGGGGCGTTTGACCGTCGTGGGCCTCCGCCGCCACCGCCGCCGCGTATTGCCAAAGGAACGCGGCTGGCGAGAGAGATAGCAGCGGAGTGGGTAACATGGCGTAGAATTTCTTGGCTTTCATCATGCAGGCACCTGCGCGGTGTCCATGCCGGGCTTGATGACGACCTTGATACAGCCGTCTTCCTTTTTTCGAAACTTCTCGTAGGCATCAGGCGCAGCTTCGAGAGGGATGCGGTGGGTAATCACGAACGAGGGGTCGATCTTGCCTCCGTCGATCATCTCCAGCAGCGGGCCCAGATATTTCTGCACGTGGGTCTGGCCGGATTTCACCGTGAGCCCCTTACCCACCAGCGCGCCGACGGGGATCTTATCAAGAAGACCGAAATAGACACCCGGAATGGAGAGCGTTCCACCCTTGCGACAGGCCATGATGGCCTGTCGCAGCGCATGCGGCCGGTCCATGGATAGTTTCAGTGCCTGCTTCGCGCGATCAACTACGGCATCCAATGAGCCTGTCCCGTGGGCCTCCGCACCGACGGCATCGATGCAACGGTCCGGCCCTCTTCCACCGGTCATTTCGATAAGGCGATTGTGGATGTCCTCCTCCTGGAAGTTTAGAACTTCCGCGCGGCCGTGGACACGAGCCATTTCCAAGCGCTCGGGGACGTGATCGATGGCGATGACACGTGCCGCACCGAACATCCATGCGCATTGGATGGTGAACTGACCCACCGGCCCGCAACCCCACACGGCCACGGTATCTCCGGCTTCTATGCCGGCATTCTCGGCCGCCTGATAACCCGTAGGGAAGATATCGGAAAGGAACAGCACCTGCTCATCGCTGAGGCCAGAATCGATCTTGATTGGGCCAACATCCGCATGTGGCACCCGCAGGAACTCGGCCTGCCCGCCGGGATAGCGCCCCATCATCCCCGAGTAACCGAAGAGCCCCGCACCCGCTTGGCCCATCGCGGCCTTCTGGAGATCTGCGCCGGGGTTGGTGGTATCACAAGCGGAGAAGAGCTGCTTCTGGCAGAAGAAGCAGCATCCGCAGGCAATGACGAAGGGAACCACCACACGGTCGCCCTTCTTGAATTTCTTAACCTCCCCGCCCACTTCGACAACGATACCCATCGGCTCATGGCCTATGATGTCCCCCTCCTCCATCGTGGGTGTGAGGCCGTCGTAGAGATGGAGGTCCGAGCCGCAGATGCCACTCGCTGTGATCTGAATGATGATGTCCTTCGGATCCAAGATTGCGGGATCGGGAACGCGATCGACGCGCACGTCTCCCACGCCATGCCAACAAAGTGCTTTCATATGATTTTTTTGTTCGAGGGGTTCAAGCGCGGATGGCGGAGAGATGGCCTTCCAACCAATTCGAGACGGAGACCGCGACCTCGTCCCAGCCGGGCTCACCGCAGATGAAGTGCCCGCGGCCGTTGAATTCCTTGTATTCGTGGTGCGAGCGCTCGTCCTCGTAGGCGTGTGCGTTCCGCCTCACCAAGGGCGCAGGGATAATCTCGTCCTTCTCCGCACCGATAAGAAGCAGGGGATTGTGCGGAAGGGAGAGATCGATCTCACCATCGGATCCCAGGATATCGCGCATCACTTGCCGGCTCTCATGGACTGCATAAGCCTCCCACGCGGCATCGCTATCGGTGCGGCTGAGCGCATTGGCGAAGTTCCGGTGGAATAGTTCCGGCGTCATTTCGTAGGGATCATTACCTGCGAAAGGATTGGTGATGGAGGCGCTGTTGCGCAGGAACCCCCAATCCAGCGCGAGCATCTTGTTTGGCGCCACCGAGGCGATGCCCACCGCTGCGCGGACCAGGCCATCTGCCAACAGCTTCTGCGCAACCAGACCGCCGAGAGAGTGGCCGATCACTACCGGCGGCTCGGGCTCCGCGGCTGCGAGCGTATGAAAGTGGCCATAGACCTCGGCCAAAGTCAGGTTGCCGAGCCCGGCGGGGATGTTCGCGCGGATATCGGACGGCTCGCCCTCGTGAAGTGGCCATGCGGGGGCAAGGGCTTCGAAGCCCGTGGCCTCGAAGAACGAGACCCACTCTCGCCAGCTCTTGGGGTTTTGGAACATTCCATGGATGAAGATGATTTTCGAATTCATGAGTTGATCTGGAGGGTCAGCCGATGCTGCGGAGGGTTGGCTCGCGATCCCAGCGGCGGCCTTGTTTGGCACTGCGAACAAACGTCTTTCCGGGATTCGCCCCCGCGAGGAGCACTGTGCCGTCATCGGGTTCGACACCAGCGGCCTCCATCAGCGCCGTGGCCTCCGGTGAATAGCCGATAACCTTCAGGTGCCCGAATGCGTCGCGGACCCAATTCACCGCCGCAGCCTCTCGCACCAAGTCCCCGATCGCTTTCTCCGAGGCCAGGATAACGACGGTATCGAAGAGCACGGACGGGGCACCGGAGAGGGAATGGTGGACCGCAATCGCCGATCCATTGGAAGCGGTAACTCCGCCGATCTTCGGCGCGATCAATTCGACCGCGGCTTTTTCATTCGAGAAGGCGGCTAGCAGCGCCTGGAGTGTTGAGGCATCTGTTCCCTCGGTAACTAGGATCCCGGCTTTGCGACCCTTCAGAGTTTGGGGGTCCTTAGCGATCATGCTGAGTGAGGGCGAAAGCGCGAGATCGCGCGGGGCGACCGCTGCTTGAATCTTTACGCTCTCCTTCACGGACATGCCCAGGGCGTCGGCCACGGTCTGCTGCAAGACCGGATCAATGAGCGCGAGATGACCGAGCATACGCTGCCGGATCCCGACAATCTCTACCTTTGCCAGTTCGAACGCGAGCGCGCTCGCGATATGGTTCTGCTCCGGCACTGTCATCGAGCGATAGAAGAGGCGGGCTTGGGAATAGTGATCGGCGAACGTATCCGAACGCTTGCGAATCTTCTCACCCGTCTCTGCCTCGGGGTGAGTGCGGAAGCCGTGCATGGGACACTCGCGCGGAGCCGAGGGCGGAGAAATCTGGCTGGGCTCATAGGCGACACGGCCCTTGTGAACGTGCATCTGGCGCAGTCCATCTCGCTGGTTGTTCGCGAAGGGGCAGCGGGGCGCATTCACTGGAATCTGGTGGAAGTTCGGGCCGCCCAAGCGGCTCAGCTGTGTATCCAAGTAGGAGAAGAGCCGACCTTGGAGCAGGGGGTCATCCGAAAAACCGATCCCGGGAACGATATGGCTGGGGCAATAAGCGACCTGCTCGGTTTCGGCGAAGTGGTTGTCGGGATTTCGATTGAGCACCATCTTGCCCAGCATCCGAATGGGGATGATCTCTTCCGGAATCAGCTTAGTGGGATCGAGCAGATCGAAGTCGAGATCCGCTGCTTGGCCTTCTTCGATCACTTGAACGCCGAGCTCCCACTCCGGAAAGTCGCCGCGTTCGATCGCCTCCCACAGATCACGGCGATGGAAGTCAGGGTCCGCACCACTGATCTTTACCGCCTCATCCCAAACGACGGCGGCGCTGCCGATGGTGGGTCGCCAATGGAACTTTACGAAACGGCTGACGCCCTTCGCCGTGATGAAGCGGAAGGTGTGTACGCCGAAGCCCTCGATCATCCGCAGAGAGCGCGGGATGGCGCGATCGGACATGGCCCACATGATCATGTGCATGCTTTCCGGCGTCAGAGAGATGAAGTCCCAGAAGGTCGCGTGGGCGGACGCGGCTTGGGGAAAGCCGCGATCCGGCTCCATCTTCACGGCGTGAACCACATCCGGGAATTTCATCGCATCCTGGATGAAGAAGACCGGGATATTGTTGCCCACGAGATCGAAGTTTCCCTCCTCGGTGTAGAACTTCACGGCAAAGCCCCGCACGTCGCGAGGCAGATCAACGGACCCGGCGCCGCCGGCCACGGTGGAGAAGCGGACAAAGACCTCGGTTATCTTCTTCGGATCTTGGAGAAAACCCGCCGAGGTGATATCCGCGGCGGATTCATAGGGCTGGAAGTAGCCATGTGCGCCGGATCCCCGCGCATGCACGATGCGCTCGGGGATGCGCTCATGGTCGAAATGCGTGATCTTCTCGCGCAGGATGAAGTCCTCTAGCAGCAGCGGGCCGCGCACTCCCGCCTTCAAGGAATTCTGATTGTCAGCAATCGGCAAGCCTTGGTTGGTGGTCAGATGAGGCTCGCCATCAACCGCGACTTGGTGCAACTCGGCGGGAAGCTTTGTGGGTTTGGCATCTGACGATGGTGCTGGAGGAGATTTTTTGGCGGACATGGCGGATAAGCGCCACGATGAGATTGCGACCCGTGGCGCCGTTCCTTCGCACGCCATATGCCCGACCTCCTGCTCGGGCTTAGCCCCACTAGATCGGGGACCTGAGATCCCGCTCATCACCTCAAGCTATTCAATTTGCCCGGTGACCGCGCATTGTGCGTTATCACAACACGTCACGCCCAGAACTGCTTCTAAGCGATCTGCTTAGAAGCTACCCGGATCCTAAAAACATCTCGCATTTGAAAGGCTCCCCGGGCCTACAATGACGGGTGACTTTCGAGATTTACCGTGACACGAAGCAGCTCTATCGATGGCGGCTCGTCAAAATCGATACGGGAGTCACCCTCGCGGAGTCTGCGAGCGGGTTTCCCCAGATGGTTGTGTGTGAGGCTTCAATCGACTTGGTGAAGTCCATCGGACGATCAACTCCGATCCGGTTTCTCACAGAGTCGGAGGTTAAAGAGGTCCGAGAATAGGGTGTAAGATTGCAGAAGCCTTACCCCCGGTTTACCCACTCATTTTGCGGAGAAGATCTCGTCGGGCATTTCTCCGCTACCCGCAGCGAAGCCATTTCTCCGGTCACCAAGATGGCTTCTTCTCAGATTACCCTTAAGGACGCTTCTGTTTGCCCTCGTGATTGTCTGAACATCGCTCGACGTCTGACCCGGTCATGACCGATTCGAAAGAATTTCTCTCCGTCTTCCCGAGGGTGAACATTCAGGTAGTGACGTTTCACGATGCTCTCGCTGTTTCCCGCCTGCAGGGCAGCATCACCGATGCTGCGGTGGAGGGCTACATGGTAAGAAATAAAGCTGTGACGCGGTTCGTCGTGGGTCAGCTCGAAATGCTTTCGAACCATTTTGGCCAGGCGATCGTAGTTCTTTGGCAACAGGCTCCCCGGGAAAGCCTCCAACCATTCCGCAAGGTTAGGCGCGATCGAAACCTGCCGGTCATGTCTTGTTTTCGAAACATTTGCCGGGACGGTTATCGTCGACGTCTTGAGGTTCACCAATGCAGACCGTCTCGACGCCATACGCTTCAATTCTTCGGGGCGGATGCCCGAGAAATAAAGCATCGCGAAAGGGGGAATCATTACTCCCTGGCGCCAGCGCGAGAGTACAGAGAAGAGGCGAAGCACTTTCTCCGGATTTGTGGTGATGGGAGTATCACCTTGCTGTTCCCTGACTTGGCGGGCCGCGAACACCCGGATCCCCGAAACCGGATTCTCGAATGAAAAGGGTCGATTGCTGGGCTTGTCGGGAATAACGCACCAGCTGAAGAAAGCGTTCAGCTCGTTCCGATAGTTGTTCCAAGTTTTTTTGGTAGCTCGGTCGGTGCCGTTTCTTGCCCGGAGCCCACGTAGGAAAGCTTCCACCTGGCCCGCTGTGGATTCATGCACCCAAGGATTATCCGCAGCGGTCAAGAACTGGCTCAAAACGCTCGCAATGGCCTTCAAAGACCGGGGCCTGAGTCCGTCATGCTCCTTATCGTCGATATAAAGGGTGATGGCATCCCCCAGCCTTATCGTAAACTCGGGTGGCCGATGGTGGCGGAGGAAGAAGGTAACAGCATCGGTGAGGGTGTATGTGCTTCCAAGCCGATCAAATGCGGCCAGAGCCTCCTCATGCTGGTCATCGCTGAGTGGAGAGAGAACCATCCGCTGCGCCCGACCTTGGTTTTCAAGCTGGACTCGCAGTTCTGCCGCAAACGTCTCGGCCTTCTTTCGATCCTTGAATCGCTTCCGCTGCCACTTTCCATTTTCCTGCCAGCCTTGGACCAAGTGAAAGACATAGCCCTGAGCATCGACTTTCGAAACAATCGTGATCCCCGTGGAGGCAGTCTTGCTGGCCACGGTGCGCGTTCGTTTTGCTTTCCTGCTCATAGATGCATCGGAACGGCATGCGATGGCACTTGCAAGCTTCTATTGCATGGTGAGGCGCATGGAAATCTCCGAATTCCCGTTCTACAAGCATTGCGCTTCAGGCTCATAACCTGAAGGTCGTAGGTTCAAATCCTACTCCCGCCACCACTTGAAGGGCCGGATCTCACAAGGATCCGGCCCTTCGCCTTTTCCCGGGTGGCCGGGGCATTGTGCATCGGCGAGGGCACGGGCATGCACGGTGGCACTTTGAGTGGCCGCTTGCTTCCGTTTGCTTATCAAGCTTTTGGGATCCGGCACGCCACGAGCGATAGGCCATGGCATGAAGGCGACATCGATTTCCCGACTCTGCATCATTCTCTCCGCCGCCAGCCTCGCGGTGGCATCGGCGCAAGAACCCGCGAACCCCGATTCAAAGCCGCTGACGGATGAATCGATCAAGGCTTCTCCGGATGCCAGCAAGGTGAAGGACGCGAGCCGAGATCTCGCCAATCCGGAATCGCGGATCACCGAGCCCTTGGAGCGCGAGCTCAAGAGCGGCGAGGAAGAGGTGGTTACTGATGGACCCTCCGCCTTCGAAAGTGAGACGGCAGTCCGCGAGGCAACCACTGCAGCAGAGGCTGCGGTGCGGCAGAGCAAGCTGAACATCGCCAATGCGGATGAGGCCCGCACGATCCTTGAAGGCATCATCGGCGGGGATGGTGAAATCTCCCGCGCCGAACAGGCGCGCGGCAAGAGCCTCAGTGAGGAGGCGTCATCTGTAGCCGCCATCGTCCCGGACGAAATGCGCGAGGAAGCGAAGATCTACGTGCAGGACTACCTTCGCGGGCAAGTGACCGCGGACCGTAAGGTGCCGACCTTCTTCGGGACCTCTCTGGACCAAGAGAGCAGCGATCGGGCAGCTCTCTCCTTCGAGAACGGGAAGCGCTTCTTCCAATCCGGCAAGCGTTCCGTCCACTTCTACTCCAAGACTTCGGTGCCAGCCGTGCTGCTGGCGAATGCCACGCTCGGGAATGTGGAGCTGAACACCGCTGTTCAAGCGGCGAAGATCATGCCCGTCCCCGAGGAAAGGATCGCCGCACTTCCGGGCGGTTATCGCTCCGTGGATGCGTGGGTGATCTCTTACCCGGTGAATACGGAAGGCATGTTCAGCACCGACAAGATCAGCTTCCGTCCGAGTTCGACTCAGTTCGCGGATACGCTTTCCAAGGACATGATTGCCGTGCTGGCCGAGGCGATGAAGAATCCCTCCTTCGAAGGCCAACGCTTCGTGATCGAATCCCACACGCCGGTGGATGGGGAGTTCGAGCAGAACCAGATCCTCTCGCAGGAGCGGGCCGAGGCGATCGCCCGGGCACTCATTCGTGAAGGCGTGCCGATGGAACAGTTGATCCCGGTGGGCTATGGTGAAGCGGAAGCGCAGCATGCGCAGACAGCCGCTCCCGCCCAGCGACTGACCGACCGGCGGACGATCATCTTCCGTCTGGGCGAAAACAAGCTGGCCCAGCCAGAGCAAACGCTTTCCGAGTAAATCACGATCAAATCAAAAGGGGCCGGTTCTCACCGGCCCCTTTCTTTTCAAGGACGCGTGATCTCGAGCCGGAGGAACTGCTTCGGCTCATCTCCGATCGGCAGCAAGGAGCGGACCTTCACCGTTTCGGTTCCGTTCAGATTATCCTGCGGATAGCCCGCGACCATCACCGCTTGATTCCACGGTCCATCGGCCAAGTTGATTGTAGTACGATGGTGATAGGAGATCCCGGCGATCGCCGGCTTGGGCCTTGTATAGGTCGAGGTGAGGTAGAGCTGGCCTTCGATCAACTCCACCTCCTCTGAGGGTAGGCGGGTGGCATCCATGGCATTCGGGAGACCACCGAGGGCGGCTTCCATCAGCACGCTCAGCCCGTCGGCATCGCCGTCCGCATCGTCCTGCGCATTCGGTTGCTGCGCGGCGGCCAGGCTCCCGAAGACCGCGGTCTTCCACTGATTCATCGGCGAATCCTGCAGGGTGATCTGCGCGCTGGATGCGGCCCCGGCGACATACTTCTCCGCATCATGCAGCGCTAGGGTCACGGTCAGCGGACCGGTCGGCGTGCCGCGGTCCACCCCGGCCAAGGTCAGGGTGGCATTCTCCTGCCCTGCGGGAATCACGAAGGCGGTCGGCAGAGGCGCCAAGGTGTAGTCGATCCGCGGCAGCGCCTGATTGCTGCCGTAGCTCACCGAAAGCCCCACTTGCAGGGCCTCCGTCGTGGGCCCGCTGCGGGTCACCCTGAAGGTGCCGGTATTCGCGGTGCCGCGCTGGGCCGTGGCATCCGTGGCTGCGAGAGTGACCACGCTGCTCTGCGATCCCAGGAGGGACAGCTCGGAAGGATCCAAGGCACGTCCGTAGACACGGATCTCATCGAGATAACCTTTGAAGTGATCGACCGCGGGAGCATTCGTGGTTTTGGTCCCGATGTTCAGGGCATTGCTTGTCGTGGGAATCGCACCGCTCGCCGCGACCGTCCCCACGATCTGACCATTCACGTAGAGCCGCATCTCGGTGCCGTCGTAGGTGCCCGCGATATGGGACCATTGTTCGACCGGCGGGAGGTCCACCTCGATCCGACCACGGGTCGCGATCTCCCAGACCAGCGAGCCATTCTCCGCGAGGAGGCGATACTGGTTGTCGTTGTTGCCCTTCTGAACCAAGCGACGGTTGCCGTTCCATTCCAAGGGATAGGCCCAAGCCATCACCGAGATCGCGGCGGTCGGGTTAAAGCCGCTATTCGGCACCACCAATCCCTGATTCTGAACGCCGGTGAATTCGAGCGCGCCGCCGAACTTCCCGTCCGGCTCCCACAGTGGCAGTGGGGCATTCAAGGTGCCCGTGCGGCCGTTGCCGGAACTATCCGCAGCCGTGGTGCCGCTGCCCTCTTCCAGCCGCCACCAGCCGAGGAGTGCCTGAGCCACCGCATTCCCGCTGATGGCGAAGGTGGTCACCGGCTCGCTGGGATCGTTCGAAGGGATCGAAACCGTCGCGCTCTTCGGCCCCGCACTCGAGGGGCTGAAGTTGATCTGGAAGGTGGTGCCGCCCGGACCGGCAAGCCACGCCGACGGCTGCGCCACGATGCTGAACGAAGAAGCTCCCGCTCCGGAGATCGAGATGTGCGGCGCGCCGCCCAGCATGAGCGGGGCATTGCCCAGATTCTCCAGCGTGAAGGTGCGCGAGATCGCAGGACCGCCCGGATCAGCCATGCCGAAGTCGGTGCCATCCGAGTAATCCGTCACGAGATCGCCGCTCTGGATGATGCGGCCATTTCCCGTGATGCGGATCTCCGAGGCCGGAGGGCCGATATCGGTGGTGGCGAAGGCGGTGTTCGAGTAGCCGGAGTAGACGAAGTCACCGAAGGCGGCGACGCGATAGTAGTTCGCCGAGAAAGGATCCGCGGTGGTATCCGTGTAGGTCGTCTCGCCGGGACCGGTCACGCCGATGGCGGTGAAATTGATGCTATCCAGCGAGCGCTCGATCGAGAAGCCGGCCTCATTGTCCGATTGATCGGCCCAGGCGAGTTCCACCTCCGTATTCGAAAGCGCGGTGGCGACCAGACCTGAGGGCGGCAGCACCGTCTCGGGCTCGATCGACTGGATCCACGCGGCGAGCATGGCCACACCTTCCTCATCCACGCGGTTCTTCGCCAGCGGCGGCATCTGCTTGTCGCCCACGGTATTCACCCGCGTGTGCAGGATCGAGCGGGCCAGATCCTGCGGCACGATCACGCGGGCATCGGGATCGCCGAGGTTGTCCACCACCGGACCGTACATGATCCCCTGATCAACGAAGGGCGTCTCGAAGCGGCCATCCCACAACGCCTGCACGCCATCGGGGCGATGGCAGTAGGAGCAGTTCGCATCAATGTAAGAGCGGGCACGATCCTGCAACGAGGCGCTGGTATCGTTGTGGTGCACCAGCTTTTCCAGTGTGGGAATCTCGGCCTCCGCCGGGGCATCATCGAAGAGTCCGACATGACCCCAGGCGCGGAGCTGGTTGTCCGTCACACCACCGGGGAAGAGCATCTCCTTGTTGAACTGCCGCGTGCTGGGCCCAAGCACTCCACCGGCCTGCGGATTGTGGCAGCGCAGGCAATCCTGACGGCTCGGGTAGTACCACGGCTGGCGGCGGCTATCGACATGGAACTTCGCCACCGTGACCGGCGAGGCGGTGTGCGCCGTGACCGCGAGGCCGAAGAAGAGCGTGTCCGGCAGATCCAGCGTGGTGCGGGAGTACTCCGCCCAGGTGAAGCCATCCGAACTGCAGAAGGCGATAAAGGTATCCCCTTCCCGCTTCATGCGCAGCCAGGTGTCCGGGTAGTTCACGCGCGGCTGCGGATCCGCGGGATAGAGCGCCACGGCACCGCCGCCGGTGTTCGCGCGGTACTGGAACTCATAGCCGCCGTCGTTGTTGTTGCGCGCGGCATTGCTGGGGAAGACCAGCGCCATCACATGGCGCGCATTCGCCGCGAGCGTATCGCGAACCATGAGACCGGTCTTGGTATAAAGGTCCGCCTGCACCACGGACTCGATTCGCACGGAGACATCGAAGTCGCCGGTGCGCTGCTGGTGGGCGAAGTGGAATTGATCGCTCGTCCCCCAGATGTCCGTGCCGCCCGCGGTGATGGTGATGACGCTGCCATCCCGCACGGTGGAGCCTGCCAAGGCAGGGCTGCCGATATCCTGGCTGGTGAAGGAGCCCACCGGAGCGGTCGCGATCGGGATGCTTTCGGTGAGTCCGGCATCCAGCAGATCCGCATCGCTCTGGTCCGCACGCCACTTGTAGGTGGCGCCATACACATTGCCATCCGGCTGTTTCACGATCACGCGTGTCTCGAGGCGGCGCTTCGCATTCGGGTCCACGTCGCTGGAGGGGAAGTCGAAGTGCTTCACTAGCACGCTGCCGCTCGGGAAGTTCCACTGCCCGCTCGGCTCGAAGCCCACCGTGCTATTGTTCGGCACGGCGGCGAAGCGGGTCTTGATCGCCCCGTCCGACCAGAAGGGCGCATTCAGCGCGTAGGGGATCAGGCGCTCGCTCGGCGTGAGCGTGGCGAGATTACTGAAAAGACCGGTGGCGCTCAGGGTGCCGGGCAGCGGCGTGCCGGGAGCCGGGCCACCACGGTTCAGCTTGTAGATCTTCCCCTGCGTGGTGCCCATCTGGCAGAGGTAGAGCTCGTTGTTCGCATCCACGCCGAAGGACGAGAGGCCGCGGTAATCGTTGCCGGAGTTGTCCCCCTGGCCATCGGGCATCTGGGCGAGGAAGACCTTGGTGGCGGGCACGGTGGATTCATCGAGGTACCAGACAAAGCCGGTCATGTTATCGCCGAAGATGTATTTGCCATTCAGCTCCGGGAACTCGCTGCCGCGGTAGACATAGCCGCCGACGACGCAACTCCCGACGCCCTCGCTATGGCGGTAGTCGATGATCGGACGCTTGTTGGTGCCGATGAAGGGCGCGGTCAGGTCGCCGTTGTTGCCCTCGATGTCGTTCCACTGGAAATTCAGCCCGGGAGGGTCGCTCGGCTCGATCACGCTGATCTCTTCCCGTGAACCCTGACCCACATCACCGATGAAGATGCGGCCGGTCACCGGATCGATGGTCATGCGGTGGGGACTGCGCAGGCCGAGCGCGTAGATTTCCTCCAGAGCATTAGGCTGGCCCACGAAGGGATTGTCATTCGGCACGTAGTAGCGCGGCCAGGTCGGGCTTACCTCGTTCGCCGGGCGCTTGGTCGGGGCGTGGCTGATGCTGCCGCCGCGCAGGTCGGTATCGATGCGGATCACGCAGGAGAAGAGCGAGAGATCGATGCGCTGCGTGTGCAGGCCGCCGTTCTGGTCATCCCCGTTCGTCATGTAGAGGAAGCCATTCTGCGGGTGGAAGAACAGGCCGCCGCCATTGTGCCAGACGGTGCCGTCCTTCTGGTCGATCACGACGTATTCGCCTGCTTGGGTGGTCTGATAGTTCGTATCCAGAATGAAGCGGGAGAGCCGGTTGCGGGTGGGAGTGGCGGTGGGCGGGCGGTTCTCGGAATCGCCGATCACCGGGCCGAGGTCCCCGGTGCCGCCGACTTGGCCGCCGCGCCAGTTGTACCAGATCCACATCTGACGGTTGTTGGCGAAGTCCGGATGCAGGGCCAGGCCGAGCATGCCGGAGTCATCCCAGCCTTGGGTATTGGCGGAAAGGTCGATCACCAGCGTCTTCGTGCTGACGGTGGGATTGTTCTCGAAGCTCCAGATCTTGCCCTCGCGTTCCCACACGATCAGGCGGTTCGTGCCGGGAATCGCGGTAAGCCCGACCGGACAGACGAAGCTTAGATTCGGAAAGGCCTGTATGGTCGACCAGTTGGCCGGGATCGACGGCGCTTCCTCCGGGAAGGTGCCGTCGTAGAAGGCATCCACATCCGGGCGCTCGGTCAGGCCGTAGCCTTGGGCGTGGGAGCGGGAGCTGAGGAGGAGCAGGGCCGGAAGCAGAAGCACGGCGGCTGCTGCCAATCGCAGGAAGTGGATTGGATTCATGTGGGCGGCGGGGCGGCTGGATGCCTGTTGGGTTTTTGCGGACGCCACGAACCGGAGCCTCGGGCTTCCGTAGATCACTCACCGAAAGACTCCCCGCTTCGCCATGGCGGGAGGACTTGTCGGAGAATCTTGGGAACAAGAAGACAGGGGCAGGGAAATGGGCCGACGGGAAACGTCCGGCAGGGGGCTCCGGGTTTAGTGCATGCTTATGTGACAATCTCGCCCCCTAGGCCAGCCAAGAAGCTATGCGTTTTGCATCCTGCGACTCCGGTTCATGCAATCTTTCAAACGCCAAGCACCGTTCTTACAGACCCACACACCATGCATTAACCATTGGAATCAAACAAGTCACAGCACGATAGAAACCTGAGGCACATGCCATGCTCGACTAAAAGAGGACAACCCCAAATCCCATGAAGACGAGTTCCCGAATCATTACTGCCGTTGGCGTGGCCGCCTTTGTCGTCACCACCACTTCGTGTATGACCACTTATGATGCCTATGGGCGTCCGGTGCAGAGCGTCGATCCAGGCGCGGCTGCTGCCGGTGCCGTCGCGGCCGGAGCACTGGGTTATGCGATCGGTCAGAACAACGATGATCGCCACTACCACCACTATCATGGCGGATACCGCCGGCCCTATTACGGTGGCTACCGACGCGGCTACGGTCGCTGGCGCTAAGCCCGGGTAAGCATCCCCGGGATCTTTATCGAACCCCGAACCTCCGCCGCGGGCAACCGCGGCGGATTTCTTCTTTCATGGAATCAGCTCCAAGCGAATGCCCCGCGCTTCCAGCTTGCTACGATGTCTCTCGTAGATTTCCGTCATGTCGCGGTTGTAGCGGTCCTTGTCTACCTCCCGCGAGATGTTCCGGTCGTGCAGGCGGTGGAGATGGCTGACCATGGGGACATAGACGGGCAGGCCCGCCTCGAGGATGAAGCGCGTGTAGAGCTCCAGATCCTCCGCGGTCGTCATGTCCTCCGCATAGGCGCCCGCCCGCTCGAAGAGCTGGCGGCTGAAACAGACATTCCCTTGGATATAGTGCCGTCCCGAGAAGATCGCCTGCAGCATTTCCTCCGCCGTGCCGAAGCGCCATGCGTAGTAGTCCTTGCCCGGGATGTAGCGGCCCTCATGGTCGATCGAGAGGAAGTCGCTCACCGCCCACTCCGCCTCCGAGGTGGTGAGGGCGTGGACGAAGTGATGCGCGCTGCGCTGCAGCAGTAAATCATCGTCATCCAGCGGCATGATGAAGTCACCGGGAGCCGAGGCTGCCGCGATATTGCGGGCTAGGCCGGGTGGCATGGCATGGGCGGAGAGCGTGATCTGCAAGCGCGGATCATCCCGCTGCGAGGCCAGCCACTCGGCGGTGCCATCGTCCGAGCCGCAGTCGTGGAGGGCTTGCCATAGCTGGATATCCAGCGGGTCCAAGCTGCTCATGCGGACGCTTTCGACATTCTCGCGCAGGTAGCCAAGGCGGTTCCGGGTGGGGGTGAGGATGAGAAGTTGCAAGTTTCCAACAGAGCGCCGCTTTCGCCCGCGTCAACTGCGTGCTATGAAGGAAGATGGCTCAGTTTCCGGACGAATCGAAAGACGGTGCCTTCGAGCGGCAGGAGGATGCCTTCCGGCGCATCGTGGGAAAGGACGAGGATCTCCCGGCGATTCCCGGGCGCTACCATCTTTACGTCTCGCTGGCCTGCCCTTGGGCTCATCGCACGCTGATCGTTCGCTCGCTGCTAGGGCTGAAGGACGCGATCGGCATCAGCATCGCCGACCCGGTGCGGGACGAGCGCGGCTGGGCCTTCCATGAGGGCGCGGGACACGGCCCCGATGAGGCCGAGGGATTCCGCTTCCTGATGGAGGCCTACCGTGCGAGCGATCCGACTTTCGACGGCCGCGTGACCGTGCCGGTGCTGTGGGATCGGCTGGAGAAGCGGATCGTGAACAACTCTGAGGACGACATCTGCCGGATGTTCCAAGACTCCTTCGCCGGACCGGAGGCTCCGAATCTTTTTCCCGCCCAGCTCGCCGCGGAGCAGGAAGCGCTGAGCCGCTATCTCTACGAGAACGTGAACAACGGCGTGTATGAGGCGGGCTTCGCGACGCGGCAGGACGTGTACGAAATGGCGGCCCGTCAGGTTTTCGCCGCACTGGATGAACTGGAGAAGCGGCTGCAAGGATCCAAGTATCTGCTCGGCGAGGTGCCGGTGGAGAGCGACTGGCGGCTATTCTGCACGCTGGTCCGCTTCGACGCGGTGTATCACGGCCACTTCAAGTGCAACCTGCGGCGGATCCTCGACTACCCCGCACTGAGCCGACACCTGAACGATCTCCACGGACTGCCGGGCATCGCGGAAACGGTGAATCTCGACCACATCAAGCGGCACTACTACGTGACGCATGACGACATCAACCCGACGCGGATCGTGCCGGTGGGCCCGGCGGTGGTGTTTGCGGGATGAGTCTCGCCAGAGAGAGGAGCGCCTGCTTGGATGTCGCCGTGTCCGGCACCACGACAGAGCGCCTGTTTCCCGCAGGCGAATGGTCGGAGCGGTCCGCCGCCCATCGCGCGCGGGCCGAGCGCTGGACCGTGCCGGCGAGGGATCGCCGCGCGGCGAACAAGCCGCACCCTGTGGATGATTTCCTCTTCACCTACTATCGCTTCTCCTATGCGAAGATCGAGGAGTGGCACCCGCCGGTCGGCACGGCGCTGGAGAGCGTAAATCCCCTGCCCTCTCATCTGGCGAAGGAACCCTACCGTGCCGATGGCGGGGCTTTGATCGCGGATCCCGCACTGCTTTCGGACAAGGAGCGGGCGCGTTTGCGCTGGATGCGCGAGCTGCTTGTTGCCACGCGGGATCGCCCGGCGGTTTTCTCCTGCCACGGCCTGCACGAGTGGGCGATGGTATACCGCGGCGACGAGATCCGGCATGCCGGGACTGCAACGCTGCGGCTGCCGCAGGCGGAGGTGGATGCGCTGGTGGAATCCCGCCCGCTGCGCTGCACGCACTTCGATGCCTTCCGCTTTTTCCACAGCGCTGCCCAGCCGCTGAATCGCGTGCAGCCGACGCTGGAGGGTCGACCCGGCTTCGAGCAAGCGGGCTGCATCCATGCGAACATGGACCTCTACAAGTGGGCCTTCAAGGCGATGCCATGGCCGGGCTCGGAGCTGCTGCTGGATTGCTTCGAGCTCGCGCTCGAGCTGCGCGATCTCGACATGCGCGCGAGCCCCTATGATCTCTGGACTTTCGGCTTCGAGCCGGTGCGGATCGAGACCGCAGAGGGGCGGAAGGAATATGAAAGGGAGCAGGCACGCCTGGCGGAGAAGGCGGTGCCGCTGCGCGGGAGATTGATCGCGGCGCTAGAGGAGACGCTGGGGATCTGATCTAAATGGGCCCCGGAGGGGTTTGGAGCTTCGCCGGTACACAAGCGCAGCGCAGCCACTGGTTAGTCAGGCTACACCTTGAGCGTCCCGGAGGGCCGCGGGTGGGAAGCGGTTCTCCAATCCATCCTCTAACAGCGACACTTCCGGGGGCCTCCGGGACGCCAATCCTTCGTTCACACCTACCGGTGGTTTCACCACCGGCTAAGCTCCGATGCCCCTCCGGGGCGGGGAGGACAGATCAGAATCACATCCCCACCAGATTCTCGAAATACCACTGCGCTACCCGCCAGCCGCCGAAGAGCCAGACGAAGGAGCCGAGGATCAGGAAGGGTCCGAAGGGCAAGGGCCGGCCGAAACCGATCCGGCCCAGCACCGCGGCGAGGATCGCCAGCAGCGAAGCGGCAAAGATGCTGAAGAACACGCCCGTCCAGCCGAAGAAAGCGCCGATCGACCCCATCAGGTGGACATCGCCGAAGCCCATCGCCTCGCGCGGGATCACCGCCTTGGCGGACTTCCCGTCGAGCGCCTTCACCTCCTCGATGCCGAGCTTGCGGCCGTCCGGCAGTTCGATGCCGTCCTCGCGAATCGTCAGCGTGCCGGTCTTCACTTCCGCGTCATTCAGCCGCAGCTCGCTGCACTCGATGATCAGACGATCGGTCTTGCGGTAGAAGATATCCCACCAGGCGATCTTCTCCTCGCCGATCTCGAAGAGGATCGGATCCTCATCACCCTCCGGCTCGATCAAGCGCCAGGCGACGGGTTCCGTGAACTCCATCTTCTTGTTGCCGAAGGCCATCTTGCCAAGGCGGACGACGACCCAAAGCCCGCAGAAACCGATGATCCAACCGATCACCGATTGCTTGATGCCCGCCAACCAGTCCGGCCGCATCCGGCCCGCCGTGGCCCACTCCGCGAGATCCGGAAGCTGCGGCCAAAGCGCGGCTGCCACCAAGCCCGCGACGGTCCCGGCCCAGGTGAGCGACAGCGGGATCACCATGTGCTCGGCGTCGATGAAGGTGATCGAAACGAAAAGCGCGACCATGACCCACAGCGGTAGCAGGGTGGCCAATTGCAGGCTCGGGTTGCTCAGGGATTCCAGATTGCCCCGCAGGAACCACCAGATCGCCGCGAAAAGCAGGCCGGTAAGCAACTCCACGCCGAAGTAGCGAAAGGAGATCGGAGCCCGGCAGTTCGCGCACTTCCCCCGCAGCCAGAGCCAGCTGACCAGCGGGACATTCAGCCGCATCGGGATCTCCGCCTTGCACTTCGGGCAGAAAGACCGTTTCGGCTCGTTCACGGAGAGCCCGAGCGGAACCCGATAGATCACCACGTTCAGGAAGGACCCGATGCATGCCCCGATCAGGAAGGCAGGCAGGAACCAGATGGAATGTGCCAGAGAAGGGTAGATCAAGGTGAACGCATTCAAGCGGATGAAAGGCATTTCGGAAATCCGAAATTTCGGGGCCATTCGCTGGAGGAAAGAGGGTCCCGGCGCTTATTGCTCCCCGGCTGACAAATCGCGGAGTTCGGACTCGGCCTGCGACAGTGCCCTGCGATCCAGCGCAATCCGGTCTTGGAGATCTATAATCGTGCGCAGATGTGGAGAGCCCAACCGACGCTGTTCTGCCAGCTGGTTCGAGAAAGTCTCTATGCGCTCCCTCAGCCGGGGAATCTTTTCTTCAAGACGATCCTTACGTCTGCGCAGGTTTGCTTCATTGATGATTTCCAAGTCCTGATCGATTTCTCGCTCGAACTCCGCCACCTGCCCTCTCTCCTCTGTCAGAAACTCAGCCGCCTCTTCTTCGCTGAATTGAAACCTCTGGCGGACCGAGAAAGGCAGATCCTTCACCGGCACCCGCACGATGCCCGCGCTGTAGCGGAGCTGCAACCCGGCCGGGGTGACTTTGATGATCCGGGGAGATTCGAGCACGCGACCGTCTGTCAAATTCATCGTAGGCAAGGTTTCGCCCACCGCCTTTGCCCGGATGTGTTCGCGATAGGCCTCGGCATGGCGGGCCCGGCGGGACTGGATCCGGTCCAGCGACTTCCCGGCATCTTCGATCTGCCGTGATAGGTCGGCCGAGCGCGCGCTGAAATCCGCCGCTTGCTTCAGATAGCCAGCCAAGGTTGTGGCTTGCGACTTCCGCTGCTGGTAGCTCTCGAATCTCGTTTCCATCATTGCCACCTCGCGCGTCAAGCGGACGATCTCCCGTTCTTGCCGGGCGATGAGCCCTGCGGATGATTCGATCGAGCCATTGAATCTGGGATCGAGAACCAGCACGGAAAGGAGCAGGAAGGAGACCAACACGAAACCCGCAAGGAAGGTCGCAATGGTGCTCGCACCCCGGTAGCTGGTCAGCATGTCGTCGAAAAGAGGCATGGCTCAGCGCGGGGCTTTCCCGGAAATCTTGTGCTTGCGCTCGAAGTCCGCGAGTTCCTGCTCCGCCCTTTGAACGGCGGACTCCAGCAGGGCCAACTCCTGTTCTTTCTCCCTCACCCCCTCCTGCGCGACTTCCGACGCACGACGGGCGGCTTCCAGCCCGGAGCTATTGTCTGGCACGGGAGTTCGCATCCTTTCGCGCAGCACTGCGATCCGTGCCTCCATCTCCACAATCCGACGTGTCTGCGTCTCTCGTCGCAGCTTCAACTCCGGATCTTCGCCGCAGGAGACCAGCAGCGAGGATAGCCCGAGAGTTAACATGACGGGCAGGAGCCTCATGCCGCCAACAACTTTGCCGCGATGGTGTGCGCGGCGTCAAGCGACGAGGACCGAGCCCAAGCCCACTATCCTTAATGCACCCGCAGCGCCTTGAGGCGCGCGAGCTCCAGCTCGGCCTTGCGGATGGCTTTCTCATCGCTGTCCACCTGGCGGATGAGCGAGACGAGCGTGCGGTAGTTCCCGGTGGGGTTCGGGCGGAGCCGGGCATACTGCTGGGCGGCGACCCGCACGCGATCCTTGAGCGCGGCGATGTCGCCTTCGAGCTGCTGGATCTTCGCTTCGTGCAGGGCTTTCTTTTCCTTGAGCTTATCTTCCTTGCCTTCCGCCAGCGCCTTCTCGACACCCTTTTCGTAGTTCTCGGCGAGGTTCTCCTCGCGATCGATGAAGGCGGCCATCTCCTCATCGTCGAACTGGAAGCGCTCCCACATTTCCTCCGGCAGATCCTTCGCGGAGACGCGGACGATCCCATTCGCATAGCGGAGCTGGATGCCCGCGGGGTTCACCTCCACCACCTGGGGATTCTCCAGGGTGCGGCCGTCCTTGGTGACGATCGTGGGCAGGATCTCGCCCTTGGCCTGTCCGCGTGCCTGCTTGCGATAGGCGGCGACATAGCCCTCATGGCTCTCCTTCAGCGCGGCGCGTTTGGCATCGAGCTTCGCGATCTGCTCGTCCACTTCCTTGAGACGCGTGTCGGTGGATTCCTGGCGCAGCGTGTTCGCCTTCACCGCGTCGCGGAATTTCTTCGACTCACGATAAACATCGTACTTCTCCTGTGCTTGCTCGACCTGCCGGCTCAGCACGCCGATCTCCCGCTGCTGGCGGGCGACCATGGCGCTGCCGGATTCCCACATGCCATTCAGGCTGGGATCGAAGGCGAACAGGGAGAGCCCGACCATCGACACGAGGATGAAGAAGGCCAGGCAGGTGCCGATCACGCCGGCACCGCGATAACTGGTGAGCAGGTCATCGAGGAGTCTCATGGCTTGCCCCCTTGCTTGTAATCTTTCACCACATATTTGCGGCGGTACTCCTGCCCGCTCTTTTCCGCCGCGGCAAGATCCGCCTCCAGTTTCAAAAGCTCATCTTCCTTCTCCTTCAGGAAGGCCTCGGCGTCATCGGCGCTCTGCTTCGAGGTCTCGACGTCCTTGGCGGTTTCTTTCACATCCTCCCGCATCGCGGCCTGCATCGAAGCGAGCTTGGCATCCAGTTCCACGATCTTCTTGGACTGGGCCTCGCGCCGATACTTCAAATCCAGATCTTCCCCGCAGGACGCAAGCAAGAGCGCGCCCATGGAGGAGATGAGCATGACATGGAGGAGTCTCATGTCCCTGAAGTATGTTCCGGCGCGCGGGCGGGGTCAATGGAGGCATGATGAAAAGCCCGTGAAGCAGCCTTGTCCGGGACCGCAGCCTCCCCTAGCAACTGGGGTGTGCCCACCGCCCGCCAGACTGCCACGGACTTTGCCCGCCGCCTGAAAAAGGCCGGGCATGTGGCGTACTTCGCCGGCGGCTGCGTGCGGGATGGCCTGCGCGGCAAGGAGCCGAAGGACTACGACATCGCCACCTCCGCCACCCCGGCGCAGGTCACGAAGCTTTTCCCCGGATCGAACGAGGTCGGTGCGCACTTCGGCGTGGTGATCGCCAAGCAACACGGCACCACCGTGGAGATCGCCACCTTCCGGACGGACGGCTCCTACAAGGACGGACGGCGGCCGGACACGGTGACCTTCTCCACGCCGGAGGAGGACGCGCAGCGCCGCGATTTCACCATCAATGGGCTTTTCGAGGATCCGGACAGCGGCGAGGTGATCGACTTCGTGGGCGGGCAGGCCGACCTGGCGGCTGGCGTGCTCCGCGCGATCGGGAACCCGGCCGACCGCTTCGCGGAGGATTCGCTGCGGCTGCTGCGGGCGGTGCGCTTCGCGACCACGCTGGGCTTCGAGATCGAGCCCGGCACTTGGCAGGCGATGAAGGATCACGCGGCCGGGCTGCTGCGCATTTCCCCGGAACGCATCCGCGATGAGTTCTCCCGCATCATCATGCTGCCGGCGCGGCGGCGCGGGCTGGAGCTGCTGGTGGATTCCGGGCTGATCGAGCACTTCATGCCGGAGGTGCTACCGCTGATCGGCTGCGACCAACCGCCGCAGTGGCACCCGGAGGGCGACGTCTATATCCACACGCGGATCATGCTAGAGATGATCGGCGACGATGCACCGCTGGAGCTCTGCCTAGCCGTGCTGCTGCACGACATCGCCAAGCCGCCGACGCGCACCTACGACGTGGCGGACGACCGGATCCGCTTCAACGGCCACGACTCGCTGGGGGCGACGATGGCGGAGGAGATCCTGCGCCGCCTGAAGTATCCGAACCATGTCATCGAGGATGTGGCCTTCATGGTCTCCCGGCACATGCAGTTCATGAACGTGCAGCAGATGAAGATCTCCAAGCTGAAGCGCTTCATGGCGGCTCCGACCTTTCCCCAGGAGCTGGAGCTGCATCGGGTGGACTGCGCTTCCTCGAACGGCTTCACCGACAATTTGGAATATCTCATCGCGAAGGGTGAGGAATTCGCCGCCCAGCCGCTGATCCCGAAGCCGCTGGTGACGGGGCACGACCTGATCCAGATGGGCCTCCGGCCGAGCCCGCGCTTCAGCGAGATCCTGGAAGCGGTGCAGACCGAGCAGCTTGAGGGCAGGCTGACGGAGCGGGAGAGCGCGCTTGAGTGGGTGAAGGGACTCGCCAGTTGAACCATGGCCGCGATCGAAATCACCGAACGCGTCCACGCCTTCCGCGAGGCCGCCCGGCATCTGTGGAATACATGGTTCCGCATGAACCCGGAGAGCGGTCAGGACTGGGATCTCCGAGATGCCTATAGCGAGGTCTACGTGGCGCTTTTCAATGCGATGGTGAAACATCACCTGCCAGCGGAGGCGGCTTCAATTCCCCATCTCTGGAGCAAGGAATCAGAGATGACCGCCCAATATTGGGTGGAGACCGCTCTCGAGGATCTTCCGATCCTGATCAATCGCGACCTCAACGCTGGGGGCTATTGGGATCACCCGACGAAACGGGTCCGGAGTGACTCAACCAAGCTGGGCCTGGTCGGGATCTTCGATTGGGATGAAGTGGGATTCCGGGATCTCCGATACTTCCGCGTCACGATCCTGGAAGCGGAGGATCAGGAGTTGGTCGGACGGGATGCGCTGGTGGAAGCCAGCGATTGCCGGGTGATTTTTGATAACGGGATCTCCTAGCGACCCGCTGAAAGCCCTGGCAGGGGCAACCGAAATTAGCCGGTGGCGTGAGCCACCGGAATGGCATCGCCAGATATTAAGTCCCGGAGGGACGGCACGGAGGTATTCGTCTGGCGTGGACGCGTCTCCGTCCGGGCCGACATGATCCCTGATCTACTCCGTGTCGTCCCTGCCGGGACTTCCGCGTTCGCGATTGCTGGTCCGGTGGCTCACGCCACCGGCTAATTTCGGTCGCCCCTGCCGGGGCTTGATGACCGGACCATGCAAACGGTGGCTCACGCCATCGGCTAATCTCGGTCGCCCCCGCCCGGGGCTTTCGGCTCACTTCCCTGCGGAAATCCCGCACAATTTCCCGCAAATTCGGCGTGGCGGGTTCGTATTCAGACCCCTACCCTTTCGCCCATGCAGACCGTACCCGTCGAACACAGCGACCCGATCAACGCGAAGATCCTGGCCATTTCCGAGGACCTGGTCTCGGGCTTCCAGCGCCAGCCCTTCCATGTGATCGCGGAGCAGAGCGGCGTGCCGCTGGAGACGGTGCTGGAGCGGATCAAGGCGATGCTGGAGGCGGGAATCGTTCGCCGGGTGCGCCAGACCCTGCTTTCCACCAAGCTGGCCCACGGCGCGCTGGTCGCGTGGAATGTGCCGGAGGAAAAACTGAATGCGGCCTTCGATTTCATGGCGAAGGAGGACCCCTTCTCCGGTCACGTGGTGATCCGCTCGACGGACACGGAAGTCTCCGGTTCCGGCTACCGCCTGTGGACCACGCTAAAGGTGCCGGTGGGCGAGTCGCTGGACCAGCACGCCACCGCCCTGCTGCGCCTGACGGGTGCCGTGGAATACCTGCTGATGCCCGCCAACGGCGTCTTCGCGCTCGGCGTGGGTCACGTGCGCCGCCGCACGCTGGAACCCGGCGACAAGGCCGACGAGCCCGCCGAGATGATGACCACCGCGACCGTGGACCTGACCCCGGAGGAGTGGGAGGTGCTGCTCTGCCTGAAGGAGGAACTAACGCCCGAGGAGATCGTGGCGAACCCGTGGGACGGCCGCGCCGCCAAGCTGGGCATGAGCACGGAGCGCTTCTGCGAGGTGGCCGAGGGCCTGAATGCGAAGAAGGTCATCGGCCGTTTCTCCACTTTCCTCGAGCACGTGAAGCCCTCGTCCACCGGCGAGCGTGTCACCCGTTTCAACGGCCTCTTCCACTGGGCGGTGCCGAAGGGCCGCGAGATCGAGGCCGGGGCCGAGGTGGGCCGCCACTTCTGCATGACCCACTGCTACTGGCGCGAGGGTGGCCCGCAGTTCGGCGACGTGAACATCATGGGCGTGGTGCACGGCACCGAGAAGCCGCGCGTGATGGAGCACAAGGCCGCGATCGACCGCCACTTGGAGTCCATCGGCATCCCCGTCTCCTACACGAATGTCTTCTGGGGCGGCCGCTCGGAGATCAAGCCGTCCGAAATCTCGCCGGTGGTCTACAAGGAGTGGCACCGGAAGCACGCCGCAGGAGCCTGAGAGCACCAGGGGACGAATTCCAAGTCCCTCGCAATCTGCTGCTTGCGGCCGGGCGATCCAAGATGACAATTTCGTCACAAGCGCTCCGTTCCCGGCGGGATGGGGTGCCCCTAAACCTCAGCCCGCATGCAGAAAATCCTGATCGTCGAGGATGAACGCGACATCGCGGACTTGGTGGGCTTCAACCTGGAGCGCGCCGGATTCGAGGTAATGAAGGCACATGACGGCATCACCGGTGCCGACATGGCCATCAACCAGCGTCCCGATCTAGTCATCCTCGACCTGATGCTTCCAGGCAAAGATGGTTACGGAGTCTTCAAAGAACTCCGCCGGGATTCGCGCAGCCGGGACATCCCGGTGATCATGCTGACCGCCCGGGCGCAGACGGAGGACCGGATCCAAGGCCTCGAAGCCGGAGCGGACGATTACCTGACCAAACCTTTCTCCCCGAAGGAGCTGATGCTCCGGGTGCAGGCCGTGCTGAAGCGCAGCGATGGCCCGCCGGGGGCGGTGGAAGTGAGCTACGGGCCCTTCCGCTTTGACAAGAATTCGCTCAAGTTCTACCTCGACGGCCAGCCGGTCGAGCTGACCTCCACGGAGTTCAAGCTGCTGCTCTTCCTCACCGAGCGTGCGGGCCGGGCACAGGACCGGAACGATCTGCTCCGCACGGTGTGGGGATACAGCGATGAGGTGCACAGCCGCACCCTCGACACCCACATGAAGCGTCTCCGTCAGAAATTGGGCGATCATGCAGCGATGGTTGAAACCGTGCGTGGCATCGGGTACTGCGTGTCGTCCCTCTGAGGATGACCGACCCGCTTGTCATTGCCCCGATCCTCGCGGCGCTGTGTGCCTTCGTGGCGCTCGGCGTCACATGGCTGCGGCTGCGGCGCGCGCGGCAGGACTTTTCCGAGGAAGTTTCATCATGGAAGATGAAGCTGGATCTCGACCTGCGGAACGCCCGGAAAGAACGCGACCAGCTGCTGGATGCGCTGGGCGATGCCTTCATGCTGGTGGATGCGGATGCCCGCGTGCTCTTCGCGAACAAGGCGGCGCGCACCCTCTTCCGGGGGCGCGACCTGACCGGACGCACGGTGCACGAGGCCTTCCTCGACCAGCGCTTGGCAGCCGCGCTGATGCGCTGCCTGGAAACCGGCGAGGCCACCGTGACCCGCGCGGTGCTCGGCCAACAGTCCTCCCCCCTCGGCGATCAAGAGCGCCGCGGTATGAACGCCTGGGTGATCGATGCCGCAAGGCTCTCCGACAGCCCGGCGGAAGACCCCACCACCCGAGTCGTGATCCGTGACGTGACCAGCGAATATCAGACCGAGCAGATCCGGAAGGACTTCGTGGCGAATGCCTCCCACGAACTGCGCACCCCGCTCGCCATCATCAATGGCTATCTGGAGAACCTCATCGATGACGACCTCGTCGATGACAAGGAGCTGACGCGCCGCTTCCTGAAGGTGATGCGCAAGCATACCGAGCGCATCTCGCGGATCGTGGAGGACATGCTGGTGATCTCGCGATTGGAATCCGGCGAGGCGGCGGCGTTGAAGGTGAAACCTTTCCGTCTGCGCTCCTGCGTGAGCGACGTGCTGGAGCGGCTGGAGTCCGTGATCCACAACCAGCAGGCGACGATCAAAATCGACATGCCGGATGTGGACATCACGCTGGCCGGCGACCGCTTCTACTGGACGCAGGTGCTCTTCAATCTGGTGGAGAACGCGCTGAAGCAGAACCCGCGCAAGGGCCTGACCGTGACGGTCGGGTGTAGCCGCGATGAAACGATGACGCGGATCTGGGTGAGCGACGATGGCGTGGGCATCCCCAGCGCCGACCTGCCGCACATCTTCCGCCGCTTCTACCGCGTGGAGAAACACCACTCGCAGGAGGAGATCAAGGGCACCGGTCTGGGACTTTCGATCGTGAAGCGGGCCATCGAAGCCCATGGCGGCACCATCCGCGTGACTTCGATCCCCGGCCAGGACACGCGCTTCACCATGGAGGTACCGCGTGAAGCGGAGGCGCGCCTGCAAGCCGAGGCGGAGGCGAATGCCCTTCCGGAGTTGAGCGGTGCGGGTGAGTGAGGACGGGCGCTACAATAGCTTCATCATCGCCTCCGAAGCCGCAGTCCCCTTGCCCTTCTGGCAGGCGAAGACGTGCGTGATCTTCGGTGATCCGCTCAAGCCGATCACGCTGACCGCCTCCCCCATCAATCCCGCGATGGCGGCGGGCAAGATCGCGATACCCGACCCCGCCGCAACCATCAGCGCGACAGCCTGCGCGCGTGGTGACTCCAGGATGATGCGGGGACGAAAGCCCGCGTTGCGGCATAGCTCCCGCACATGACTGGCGAAGGCCGGTGCCGATTCGCTGGAGACGGCGATGAAGGATTCATCCGCCAGTGCCTTGAGCGAAACCGTTTTCCGCCCGGCGAGCTCGTGACCGGCCGGGACGTAGAGCATGAGCGACTCGCGGTGCCAGTTCACGAAGCGGATGCCCGCGGGCCGGTCGGGAGGCTCCAGACCGACGAAGCCGCCATCGAGCCGCCCGTCCGCGATCGCCCGGAGCTGCTCCTGCGGGGAGACATCGTGCAGCATGATCTGCACGCCCGGGTGCTCCTCGCGGAAGCGCCGTAGCGTGCTGACCAGTGCCTCATTCATCACCGCGCTCACGAAGCCGATCCGAAGGCGGGTGACTTCCCCCTGCGCGCAGCGGCGTGCCGCATCCCCGGCGCGCACGATCCGCCGCGGGATGTTGCGGACCTCATCGTAGAAGAGGCTGCCCGCCGCAGTCATCGAGACGCCGCGGGGCTCACGGGTGAAGAGTTCCGCGCCGAGCTTTTCCTCCAAGGTCCGCACGTGCCGGGACAGCGGCGGCTGCGCGAGGTGCAGGCGCTTCGCGGCCCGGGTGAAGGACAGCTCCTCCGCCACAGCGATGAAGCATTCGATCTCACGCAGCGAATAATCCATACCGGATCGGTATCACAATCCGACCAAACGGGTAATTTTAATATGGCTCATCTGAAGGCAGGATTCTCTCATGGCCATCAGCGACACCATCAAGAAAGGCGCGATCCGAGCACCGCACCGCAGCCTGCTGCGCGCCACGGGCGCGATCCAGTCCGAGGCGGATTGGGACAAGCCCTTCATCGCAATCGCGAATTCCTTCGTACAGATCATTCCCGGCCACGCGCATCTGGACGTGGTGGGGCGCAAGGTGCGGGAGGCCGTGCGTGCGGCAGGCGGCGTGCCCTTCGAGTTCAACTGCATCGGCGTGGATGACGGCATCGCGATGGGCCACGGCGGCATGAAATACTCCCTGGCCTCGCGCGAACTGATCGCCGACAGCCTGGAGACGATGCTGCGGGCCCACTGCTTCGACGGCGTGGTGTGCATTCCGAACTGCGACAAGATCGTGCCCGGCATGATGATGGGCGCAGCGCGGGTGAATATCCCCACGGTCTTCGTGTCCGGCGGCCCAATGCGCTCCGGGAAAAATCCGAGCACCGGCCAATCGCTCGACCTTGCCTCCGTGTTCGAAGCGGTGGGGCAACTCTCTTCTCAGGCGATCACCGAGCAGCAGCTTGAAGAGATCGAGCGCAATGCCTGCCCGACCTGCGGGTCCTGCTCGGGCATGTTCACCGCGAACTCGATGAACTGCCTCTGCGAGGCGCTGGGTCTGGCCCTCCCCGGCAATGGCTCGATCCTAGCCACCGATCCCGCCCGCGACGCGCTCTTCCAACGCGCGGGACGAACCATCGTGAGATTGGTGCGCGATGATGTGCGTCCCTCCGACATCCTCACCCGAGAGGCCTTCGAGAACGCGCTGGCGCTGGATATGGCGATGGGCGGTTCCTCGAACACCATCCTGCATACCATCGCCGTGGCGCACGAGGCGGGCATCGACCTGAAGATGGAGGACTTCAACACCATCTCCGCGCAGGTGCCGCATCTGTGCAAGGTGGCACCCTCCGGCAAATACTACATGGAGGACGTGGACCGCGCGGGCGGCATCTCCGCGATCCTGAAGACGCTGGCGACCAAGCCCGGCATCCTGCATGAGGACGCACTGACCGTGAGCGGCCTGACGCTGGGCGAGACGATCTCCACCGCCGAGGTGAAGGATGCGGACGTGATCCGCCCGATCGACAAGGCCTACTCCGCGCAAGGCGGGCTGGCCGTGCTCTTCGGGAATCTCGCGCCGGACGGCTGCGTGGTGAAGAGTGCGGGGGTGAGCCCGGCGATGATGCAGTTCACCGGCACCGCGGTGATCTTCGAATCGCAGGAGGAGGCGAACACGGGCATCCTGACCGGCAGGGTGAAGCCGGGCGACGTGGTGGTGATCCGCTATGAGGGACCGAAGGGCGGGCCCGGCATGCAGGAGATGCTCGCGCCCACCGCTGCGATCGCGGGGCGCGGTCTAGGAGACTCGGTGGCGCTCGTCACGGATGGCCGCTTCTCCGGGGCCACACGTGGCGGGGCGATCGGTCACGTGTCTCCGGAAGCTGCGGCAGGCGGACCGATCGCGCTCGTGGAAGCGGGTGACCGGATCGAGATCGATATCCCGGCACGAAGCCTGAACCTGCTGGTGAGCGATCAGGAACTGGCAGCACGCAGAAGCCGCTGGACCCCTCCCGCCCCGAAGACCCGCAGCGGGTACTTGGCCCGCTACGCGGCGATGGTGACCAGCGCGGATACCGGCGCGATCCTGCAGGTGCCGGTGTGAGGAACCATGGATGAACACGGATCGACAAGCCGATGCGGATGCTCACTCCGCTTTCAGCTCCCGTAGGTTCATCGCATCGATCGCCACCGCCATGCCGGAGCTGTGGACGACGCAGCCGAGTTCACCCACGGAGGGATCGACCGGCAAGCGCAGGCAGGGCACACCATCGATCACGACCTCGGCCTCATTGCCATAGCGGACGAGCTGGACCGTGAAGCCGCCCTTTCGTCCCGCGGTGGCTTCCGCCTTGCCTTCCCTCACCTGCTTCACCAGCTCGGCGGTCGCGCTTTCGCCCAGCCGGGTGAAGCTGCGCTTGGTGGGGATCTCGATCTCGTTGATGCCGGCGCTCAGATAGAGCGTGCGGCCATACTTTACATCATTGCGGATGCGGAAGCCCGCCACGGTCCACAGAGGGGTCCAGTAGCTCATGCGCTCCGCCGCCGTCTTGCGCCGCTTGAGATCCACGAGGTAGAAGGCGATCTCATTGAAAACACCCGGTGACTGGATGTCTCCGTAGCCGCCGTGGATCTCCCATAGCAGGTTCTTCACCGGCTTCTCCGGGGCGAAGCAGTAGTCGTCGTAATCCGGCGGTGACTTCGCGGCGAAGTGGGTGCCATCGCGCAGCACCGCGGGATCATCGATGCGGTAGAACTTCTCCCAGCCATCCTTCACAGTGACGATGCCCGGCAAGAGGTTCGCTCCTTCCTTACCCTTCGCCCGCATGATCAAGGACTCCTTCAGCGCGGTCTTCGCCCAAGTCTCCCACGGCTCCAGCATCTCCGCCTGAAGTTCCTCTTGGAAGCCTTCCTGCTCCGCGATCGCCTTCCGCAGCAGGCCGTAGTCGCCCACGCCCAAGGCCAGCGTGCGAAAGCCGGGGCGGTAGAAGCGCGGCACCACGCCGTCCTTCCCGACATGCGCCAGCACCCGATCCAGAAGGATCTTCGCCTGCGCCTTGTCGCCACGATCCAGCGAGACAATCGCGGCATAGTAGTGGGAGATCGGACCCGGCGGCATGCCGTGTGCCACGCAGCGGTGGAGCGCGGTCTCCAGCAGCTCGTGGTCGTTGTCGTGCCATGCTTGGACCGCGACCAACAACTCTAGGCTCCAAGCACCGATCGGGGTATTGCGTAGCACATACTGCTCGGGGCGGTGGGCGTTGCTGGTGTTGATCCCCAGCTTGCCCGGGCCGAAGCGGAAGGTCTTGCGCTCTCCCTCCGGCGATACCGCCTCGATTTCGCGGAGAGCGTCGTCGTTATCGCCCTGCGCCCGCATTCCTTGGTGATGGTTCCAGTAGTCATCGCCCTTGTAGCGGTCGATGATCCAGCCTTTCAGCAGTCCCGCCTTCGCGGCGGGCCCGTCGGGGGTCGCATCGTTCACGATCACGCCGAAGTCCGGCAGCTTCGACTCCTGAACCTTGTCCACGGCAAGCCGGGATGGATCGAAGCGGCTGATACGGCGTTCGTATTCGGCGTCATCAAGGCGGGATCGGAAGGGATTGTTCTCCTGCTTGGCAGCCTCGGGCTTCGAGGCTTCTTGAGCGATGCTCACGGGGCTACACCAGCACATGGCGAAGGCGAGAAGCGCCGCAGGGGGAGTGATTCGGGTTTCTCCGGGCATATCCCCGAGTTATAGGAATCGATCTGGAGACACCAGCAAAAGGGCGGCACGCTTGCGTCACGAAGCCGGCCGGTGCCGGCGGATCCATTCCGCTCCTTCGCCCGGAATGGATAGCACCATCCGCTTGCCACCGGCTTCGATCGGGACCGAATAATAGCGGACGATGAATCTGCCCTCCTCCATCGGCCCGACACAACTCCACGGGATGAGGATCGGCTTGTGCCCGATGCGAAAGATCGCCCAAGGAAGCATGTAGATGCCTGCCGGGGACAGGGTGACATCGAGGCAGCCATTGTAGTTCGTGAACGGCCGGAGCCGAAGGCTGCGACCGGTGAGATGGAGCCATCCGGTCGGGCGGCGGCAGGATACTTCCCGGCGATCCCCGACCAGCCGCCGAGGCGCGAGATGAGCCAGAGCACGAAGCACCACAACGCCGCGAAGGCAGCCAGGAATCCCAAGCCCATCGCGATGATCGAGAGCTGATGCAAGGCCTCCTTCATATCGTGGCCCGATACTGTCAGGCAGATCGCCGAAATCCAGAGCCTTGAGGTCGGAATCAATCGATCACGCCGACCGGCTCCTCAAGTAGTCCGCTCAGTCCTCTGAGCGGGCGAACGGCCCTTCCCGCCGGTCAGCTCTATCAGGGACAAATCGCCTTGGCGGCTGCGACCCTTTCCCACCAGCAGGCCGCTATGGATCGTTCATCCGCTCAGAGGACTGAGCGAACTACCTTCTCTGCCATAAGACGTATTCTCCCTCCCTGAGTTTCGCTTTGGCCGGATTGTCCGAGATATAGCGGCGAAACCTCTCGAACGCAGACTGACTTCGCACCAAGTGATCGAAGCTCTCTGTCTGCCAGAGCCGTCCCTCTCTTCCCGTCCGTCGATTGATCTCAAGCGAAGTCCATCTCTTCCAAGAAGTCACCTGAAGCTGCATCGACCCCCGATCCATGCCACCCACCAGCACGTGGACGTGATTGGGCATCACCACGAAATCTCCGAGAAGGTAACGCTCCCCGTCGAAGTGATGGAGCGAGTCGGCGACGACCCGAGACAAGTCAGGATCGCGCAACAGGCACTCGCCGTGACAGGAGTCCATTTCGTCGTCTAAGAACCGGGAGAAACGACGCAGCTCGCGCCGGAGATCTTCCGATAGGTTTTCCACCTTTTTTCTCCAATCCGGGTCAGTGGGATTGATCGCATGGGTCCGGAGCCATTGCTCACGCTGCCGAGTCCAGTATTGCGCCTTCTCGCGAGGAATCGAATCGGCGGTCCGCCAAGTGATGAAATAGGTGGAGTTCTCTTGCTCCCAGTGGGGCAGGTGTCCGTTCGTGACCGTGGCCGGATTGGACGGGTCGTAGAAGCGGAATTCCATGGGGAGAAAGTAGTCCGCTCAGTCCTCTGAGCGGGCGAACGGTCCAACAACGCCGGAAGCTATCGCGCAGAGTAGCGGCCTTGGAAGCCTCTATGCGGAAAGAATAACACGGCCGCGGGGGACCATTCATCCGCCCAGAGGACTGGGCGGACTACAAAAAAGGCGGCTCCCTCTCGGAAGCCGCCTTTGTGATTTGTTACCGGGATCAGACCCCCGCGCTGTCGGGCTGGGCCTTCTCGCCGATGGTCTCGAAGACCAGCTCTTCCTTCCCTTCCGGGCAGGAGACCTTGGCAGTATCGCCGGGCTTCACGTCGCCGCGGAGCAGGGCTTCGGCCAGCGGGTCTTCCAAGTAGCGCTCCACCGCACGGCGCATCGGACGCGCGCCGTAGGCCGGATCGAAGCCCTTCTTGACCAGCAGATCGCGGGCGCTGGTTTCGAGCGTGAGCGAGATCTCCTTCTCGCGCAGGCGCTTGAGCAGCTTGTCGATTTCGAGATCCACGATCTGGTCGAGGTCCTTCTTCTCCAGCATGTGGAAGACCACAAGGTCATCCAGACGGTTGAGAAACTCCGGTTTGAAGTAGCGCTTCGACTCTTCCAGGATCTTCTCCTTCATCCCTTCGAAATCCGCGTTGTCCTCCGACATAGCACCGAAACCGAGCGAGGTCTGGCGCTTGATGGTGGAGGCACCCACGTTCGAGGTGAGGATGATGATGGTATTCCGGAAGTCGATCTTGCGACCGAGCGAGTCAGTGACCATGCCTTCCTCCAAGATCTGGAGCAGCAGGTTCATCACGTCCGGGTGAGCCTTCTCGATCTCGTCGAAGAGCACCACGGAGTAAGGCCGGCGGCGGACCGCTTCGGAAAGCTGGCCGCCTTCCTCGTAACCGACGTAACCGGGAGGCGACCCGATCAGGCGGCTGGAGGTGAACTTCTCCATGTACTCGGACATGTCGATCTGGATGAGCGCATCCGCATCGCCGAACATGAACTCGGCAAGGTTGCGGGCGAGATAGGTCTTACCGACACCGGTGGGGCCGAGGAAGAGGAAGGAACCGATCGGACGGCGCGGATCCTTCAGGTCCGCACGCGAGCGGCGCAGGGCCTTCGAGATGGCTTTCACCGCCTCGTCCTGACCGATCACGCGACCTTCCAGCTCGCTCTCCATCTTGAGCAGCTTCTCGGCTTCCTTCTCCTCCATGCGGCGGAGCGGGACGCCGGTCCACTTGGAGACCACGGCCATGATGTCTTCATCGCCGACTTCCACGACGGTTTCCTCCGACTTGGCGCGCCAGTTCTTGAGCGTTTCGTCGAGCGTCTTCTTGATCTGCTTCTCCTTGTCGCGGAGCGAAGCAGCCTTCTCGAAGTCCTGCTCGCCGATGGCACCGATCTTCTCGCGGTTCACCTGTTCGATGTCCCCTTCGAGCTGCTTGATTTCCGGCGGGCGGGTCATCTGGCCGATGCGCGCGCGGGCGCCGGCTTCATCGAGCACGTCGATGGCCTTGTCCGGCAGGTAACGACCGGTGAGGTAGCGGGAGGTGAGCTTCACCGAGGCCTCCACCGCTTCCGGTGTGAACTTCGCCTTGTGGTGGGTCTCGTATTTCTCCTGCAGGCCCTGCATGATCTTGATCGCATCTTCCACGGAAGGCTCGTCCACCTTCACTTGCTGGAAGCGGCGCTCGAGGGCGGCATCCTTCTCGATGTACTTGCGGTACTCGTTCAACGTGGTCGCACCCACCACCTGCAGCTCGGAACGCGAGAGCGCCGGCTTGATGATGTTGGAAGCGTCCATGGCGCCTTCTGCCGAACCGGCACCCACAATGGTGTGCAGCTCGTCGATGAAAAGGATCACGTTCTTCACCTTGCGGATCTCGTCCATCACGGCCTTGATCCGCTCCTCGAATTGGCCGCGGTACTTTGTCCCGGCGACCATCAGCGCGAGGTCGAGGGTGATAACCTTCTTGTCGCGCAGGATCTCCGGCACGTTGCCCGAGGCAATCTCTTGGGCGAGGCCTTCCACGATGGCGGTCTTGCCGACACCGGCTTCACCGATCAGCACCGGGTTGTTCTTGGTGCGGCGGCACAGGATCTGGATCACGCGCTCGATCTCGCTCTCGCGCCCGATCACCGGGTCGAGGTCGTTGTCGCGGGCGAGCTTCGTCAGGTCGCGGCCGAAGGCACGCAGCGCGGGGGTCTTGGTCTTGCCCTCGGCTTCGGTTTCCTCGGTTTCGCCGCCTTCGTCCTCGAAGTTTTCGTCCTCTTCCTCGGTCTCCTCGTCATCGTCGTCGTCCGGAGTGAAGTTCGGGTCGATCTCGGCGAGGATCTCGTTGCGGGTGCGCTGGATGTCCACATCCATGCGGCGCAGGACGCGGGCGGCCACGCCCTCACCCTCGCGCAGCAGGCCGAGCAGGATGTGCTCGGTGCCCACGTAGGAGTGGTTCAGGGCCTTCGCCTCCTTGTTGGCGAGCGCCAGCACCTTCTTCACGCGCGGCGTGTAGGGGATGCTGCCGGAAATCTTTTGTCCGGTGCCGGTGCCGACTTCTTTTTCGACTTCCATCCGGACACTTTCCAGATCCAGCCCCATGCGCTCCAGAACGTTGACCGCCACCCCCTGCCCCAGCTTGATGAGACCGAGCAGAAGATGCTCGGTGCCCACATAACTGTGGTTGAAGCGGTCGGCCTCCTTTCGGGCGAGGGCCAGCACCTGTTGGGCTCTGGGTGTGAAATTGTTCATAGAATTTCAGGATCTGGGTCGTTTCCGTTCTTTTTCCTTGTTGAACGAATATCAGGGGCTTCGAGGGTTTGCAACCGGGAGCGGACGATTTCCGCCCGGATTTGGTCGCGTTCCTCGGGGGTAAGCTTACGGCCGCTGTGTAGCTGGAGGTGTGCCGGTTGGATGTCCATTAGGAGGGCATCACAGGATTTTACGGTTTCCTGAGGTAAAAAGCCCAGATCACCGCCCAGACGCAACAAGGAAAGATGGTTCAGAGCTTCCTTGGAATCAATGATCCACGCATGGCGGAGGACCCCGTAGGCGCGACCGATCTTGTCGCTCACCATCTCCGGATCGTCCTCCAACAACTTGTCGCGGGCATTGCGCTCATGTGTCGCAACCTGGGCGATTACGCGCTCCAACCTGCGTAAAATTGTCTCTTCGCTCTCGCCCAAGGTGGACTGGTTGGAGATCTGGAAAAGATTTCCCAGCGACTCGGTCCCCTCGCCGTAGAGCCCGCGCACGGCCAAGCCGATCTTGTTCACCGCTTGAAGCACCTGACCGATCTGGTCGCTCAGGACCAAAGCGGGCAGATGGAGCATGGAAGACGCTCGCAGGCCCGTGCCCAGATTCGTCGGGCAGGTGGTGAGGTAGCCCAGATCGTGATCGAAGGCGAGCTCCAGCGATTGCTCCAGCTCCTCATCCACGGCGGCCAGCGACTCGTAAGCAGCGCGCAGCGACATGCCCGGGCGGATCGCCTGCATGCGCAGGTGATCCTCCTCGTTCAACATCAGGGCGATCGACTGGCGGCGCTCGATGACGGCGGCACTCCCCTCCCCGCGGGCGGCGTGCTCGCGGCTGATAAGGTGGCGCTCTACCAGCACCTGCTTCTGCACCGAGCTCAGGTCGTCCAGCTCCTGCGAGAAGGCATCCTTCATGCAGGGCAGGTTTTCCACCGCGGGCCGCAGGATCTCCAGCGTCTGGCGGCGTTGCTCCTTCTTCGCCCAGCCGGGGAAGGGCTCGCCCCTGAGATTCCGCGCCAGGCGGATGCGGGAGGTCAGCACGACGGCATTGTCGGCGCCCTCACCGGTCATCCAGTCGGCGGGGTTCTTGATCAGTGTGGTGAATCGCATCATGGCCGTTCGGTGCTGCGGGTGCTGGTCTTGATTTCGATCTGGCGGATCTCGTCGCGCAGGCCGGCGGCTTCTTCGTAATTCTCGGAGGTGATCGCTTGGTCGAGACGGCCGCGCAGTTCCTCCAGCCGCTGGGTGCGTTCGTGGAGTTCCATCAGCCCGGCGGGCACCTTGCCGCAGTGCTTGGAGCCCTTATGCATGCCGCGCAGCATCTGGTTCACCTCCTCCTTGAAGGTGGTGTAGCAGCCCGCGCAGCCGAAGCGGCGGATGCGCCGGAGGTCATCCAGCGTGAACCCGCACTCCGGGCAACGGCGGCCGAAGCCCTGCACCACGGGAGGCACGGGAGCCACCACCTTGCCCGGCGTTTTGCCCAGCAGCATCTCCGCCAGCGCGAAGCCGGTGGGATCGGTCACCCCCTTCTCCTTGGCGCAGTCGTCGCAAAGGGCGATTTTCTTGATTTGCCCGCCCACCAGTTGGGTGAGGTGCACCTTTGCTTTCTTGCCGCAGATGTCGCAGTCCATTGACACCCCAAGCTAAGAGTGCCCGCGCGGAATGCGAAATGAAATCTCCCGGGAAAATCCCGATTTTCTGGCATTAGATTCACGAGCTCCGAAAGCACCAGCGGGAGAGGACTGCCTTTCGCGGCCTAACTGCGGGCATCGCGCACTTGGCCGCGGACGCGTTCCACAGCGGCGATACTCGCCGCACTCCGAAAGAGCCTGCGGCTCCAAGCTACAGGTCCTGAGAACAAAAAAGCCGGGCCGGCGCCGCGAGGCACAGACCCGGCTTTGAGAAAAAATCCGAGCCTCAATCAATCGGCGTGCCGGTGCTGCCGGCCAGTTCCTTGAAGGCCGCGATGAAGCGCTGGGTGACCGGGCCGGGCTTGCCGGTGCCGATCTTGCGGCGGTCGAGTTCCACGGCGGGGATGACCTCCGCAGCGGTGCCGGTCAGGAAGCATTCATCCGCGATGTAAATGTCGTAGCGGGTGAGCTGTCGCTCCAGGACCGGCACGCCCAGTTGGTCGGCCAGCTCCAGGATCACGCGGCGGGTCACCCCGTCCAGCGCGCCATCGCTCACCTGCGGGGTGTGCATCACGTTGTCGCGGATGAGGAAGATGTTGTCGCCGGTGCACTCGGCCACGTAGCCCTGCTCGTTCAGCATCACGGCCTCGAGAGCGCCAGCCTGGATGGCCTCCACCTTCGCCATGATGTTGTTCAGGTAGTTCAGCGACTTCACCTGCGGCATGAGCGCGGCGGGCGCGGGGCGGCGGGTGGCACAGGTGATCACGGCGAGGCCGTTCTCGTAGTGCTCCTGCGGATAGAGGCTGATGGTCGAGGCGATGATGAACATGCTCGCCCGCTTGCAGAGATACGGGTTCAGGCCCAGGCCGCCGGAACCGCGGGTCACCACCAGGCGGATGTAACCGTCATCCAGGCCATTGGCCGCGACAGTCTCCACCACGAACTTGCAGACCTCTTCCTGCGTCCAGGGGATCTCCAAAACGATGGCGCGGGCGGAATCGAAAAGACGGCGGATGTGCTCCTCTAGGCGGAAGACGCGGCGATTGTAAAAGCGGATGCCCTCGAAGACGCCGTCGCCGTAGAGCAAGCCGTGATCGAACACGGACACCTTCGCTTCGGATTCATCCACCAATTCGCCGTCCAGCCAGATTTTCATGGGTAAGGAGGGCGGAGCCTAGGCGGTGGACGGCGGCTGGCAAGCCCGTCGTGAGGCGAACCGGGAATGCACGTCAAACTCTGCCCGCATGGACAAAATCCGTAAAATCCCGCTAGAACCGTTCCAGTGAATCTTGCCGCCTACCAAAGATTGATCGTCGGTTATCATGGATGTGACGCCTCGGTTGCAAAGAAAGCCATCGAGAAAGGCGAGGCGCTGTTGCCCAGCGAGAAGGACTACGATTGGCTCGGAAGCGAGATCTATTTTTGGGAGCATGGACCGGACCGGGCCTTGGCGTGGGCGAAGCAACGGTGCTCCCAAGGAAAACTGAAAAATCCCGCAGTCGTAGGCGCCCTGATCCAACTCGGAAATTGCTTCGATCTCCTCGATACCCGCTACACCGGAATCCTCGCGCCTGCGTTCGAGGAATTGCAGAAACGCCTTAAATTTGACGGAAGGGACCTCCCTCGAAACCACGGGGGTGACGATCTTCTCAGGCGGGATCGCGACTGCATGCTTCTCAATTGGCTGCTACCCCAACTTGAGAAAGAAGCGGGGTCACAACGATTCCAGACGGTCCGCGGGATGTTTCAGGAAGGAGGGGCCGCCTTCGAGGGATCTGGAATCAGATTCAAATCCCATATCCAGATCGCCGTCCGGGATCCGTCTTGCATTATAGGGTATTTCAGACCAGCCTAAAGGGGTGAACCGGGAAAGGAAAGCTGAAGGCGTCGAAGAGCTCTGGAAGAACGCTTCGAAGCGTCTGGAAAAAATGACGCCGGCGCAAGGGAGGCGCACGCTTATCGATTCCGGGATTCTCACCGAGAAAGGCAAGATCGCGCCACCTTACAAACGGGTGGTGGTGGACAAGAAGAAATAACGAGACGCTCGTGTCAGAGGGAATCAAGGCATCTCCCCTTTTTCCGCGCCCTGTTTCTCAGGTTCCGCCCTCGCTTTCACGTCCGTGAGTGCGTTCCAATTCACGCCGCCATAGTCGAGCCGCTGGATCTCGCTGGCATAGACCGCGTCATCGTTCTTCGGGTCGATCTCCGCGGAGAGCTCGGTGAAGATCCGGGACATCAGGATATTCTCCGCACCGGCCTGTTTCTTGAGCTCCTGGCCGCGCTCGAAGAGCAGGCGGGCCAGCACGTCCGGCTGGAAATCCGGGCCCGCCGCTTCCGGCAAGACGCCGCGGGAAAGCTGGAAGCTCAGCACCAGCGCCTTCTTGTTGCGGGTGGAGAGATTCAGGGAAAGCGCCACGATCCGGCGGGCATCCGCCAGCGAGGCGGCACTGGCCTTCGCGGTCGCCACGCGGTTCGACGCATAGGTGGCCAGGTGATCCGCATACTCCTCCCGCTCGCGGTCGAGCATGCCGAGCGCATCGGTGAAGAGCCCCGCGCCCACCTTCGGCGGATCCCAATTGAACTTGGCCGCAGCCGCCTCGTCCGCCCCCGGTGAAAGGGCGGGAATCGCCAGCGCGATCAGGGCAGCTTGCCAAGTTCGGATCATCGGCCATAGGTTTCCGTCCCACTCCGGCCATTGCAAGTGACAAGTCCCCGCGATGATTCGAAACCCGCCCTGCGCCGGGTCCTCCGGGCCTCGCGCCCGGATGAGGCGGGCCAGATCGCCCAGTCCGCTGAGATCCGCACCCATCTGCTGGAGTGGCTGCGGCACCGCGAAGAAAAGGTCATCGCCAGTTTCTTCGCCCTGCCGGGCGAGGCCCTGCTGCTGCCGCTGATGGTGGAGCTGCCGCAGTTCCGCTGGGTGCTGCCGCGGATCACCGGGGACGGGCTCATGGAGTTCCATCACGTTGATCCCGGGTTGAAGGACATCGTGACCGGTCCCTACGGGATCTCCGAGCCCACACCGGAATCCCCGGTATGCCCGCTGGAGGAGGTCGAGATTTTTCTTTGTCCGGGGATTGCCTTTACGCGGAGCGGCAAGCGACTGGGACGCGGCAAGGGCTTCTACGATCGCGCTCTGGCGCAGGCGGATCCCGAGGCAGTGCGGGTGGCAGTGTGCTACCGGGAGCAAGTTCATCCCGAGCTACCAACCGAAGAGCATGATGCGCGGATGCATTGCCTGGCGACGGCGGACGGGGTGGCGGAGTGCTCGCGATCATAGTGAAAGCACCCTCGGTGATTCAATAAAGTGACTTTCCGGTGCTTCGGGCAGTAACGACGGATTTACGGATTCCAACGGATTTACGGATTTCTGCGGGCAAGGAGGCCCGCATTACCCGAAAGTCACATGAACTATTGGAGATGGTATTAGAAGGAGACAAGAGTGCCTACTTCCGGGCCGCAGGCATGAAGACCAGCGATCCTGCCGCGATCGAACTGAGCATGATCAGGCCGACCCTCAAAGTGGCATCCTCCGCCGGGGCCTTCACGAAGCAGTAGAGGTAGAAGCCGAAAACCAGCAGCACCACGAAGGCGCTCACCCGCTTCGCCAAGGTCGTGCGACCGGCGCGGAAGAGGAAGGAAGCGGCGATCGCGGTCAGTCCCATGACGAGGCAGAACCAGAGGGAATTCGCCTTGTAAGCGCGGGCGTTGATCCCGCTCTGGAATCCGGTCCAGACAAGGTGCAGCCCGTAGAGGAACATGAAGAGCCAGCGATGTGCCATATCCCCTACCCCTAACCAAACTTCGTAGGCCTGCAACAACGCTTCTTCATCCGCATTTCACCGCCTGCTCGTAGCCCCTTCATGCCCGGGGACGAGCTTGGCTCCCATGACAAGCGCCGCCGGGGTGGAATCCCTGCCCAAGTATCTCCTCCGATCGGTCACCGAGATTATCTCCGCCCTGCTCGCCATCGCATCCGGGTGCTACGGACTTCTTCTCACCATCTACCTCTTCGTCATGTGGATGAACCTGAGACTGAATTTTCTCCCGCATGCCACGATTGCGCTGCTGGGACTGATCGCGATCGCGGGCTGCTTCCTTGCCTTGCATCTACTGCTGCGCAATTCATCCGTGGCCAGGCTTGGATGGTTCGCCCTCGTGGCGCTTCTCACCGAAATCTTTCTGCGCTCGCCCGAATTCTTCGGGGTAAAAGGATTGATTCACTGAGACTTGTTTAAGCGGATCGGCCGCCGACTCCGACGCCCTCTTCGCACCGCACCGATGAGACCCTTTACTTCTCCGGCGCGGACTGCGGGTCGAACTTGATCGCCGCGAGCCAGAACATCACCGCCCAGGCCCCGCCGAGCGCCCAGCCCGCTGCGACATCCGTGGGCCAGTGCACGCCCAGATAGACCCGGCTCACGCCCACCAGCACCGTGACCAGCATGGAGATCGCCACGATGAAGGTGCGCACCCGCTTCCGCGACTGCGTGCGCGCCAGCAGAATGCCCAGCGTGAGATAGACCAGCGCCGCCATCATCGAGTGACCGCTGGGGAAGCTGGAGTGATGCGTGACGGTGGCATGCTCGACCAGATCCGGTCGCGGGCGATCGAAGCCGTGCTTGAGCAGATTCATCACCACCGAGCCGAGAATCACCGAGCTCAGCCCGAGCAAGGCAAGGCGCCGTCTGCCCGCGAAGAGCGCCACCCCGGTCGCCACCAAGGTCACGCCGGTTAGCAAAGTCATGCCGCCGAGCGCGGTGAGATCCCGCGCCATCTCCTCGATCCGGTCCGAGCCGATGGGATCCGCGGGATTCCCCGGCTTGCGCATCATCAGGAGCAGCTTCTCGTCCAGCTCCCGCGTCTCGTTCTCCCGCACCTCCACGGCGATCTCCAGGAAGGCACCGATCCCCGCGAGTATCAGCAGGATCAGCAAGGGCACCTGAGCCCGCTTGATCCATGGCAACAATGGCAAGATCCGCAGCACCTGTTAGACCCAGCCCGGGACTTTCAATTCAAACTCCGGGATGCGGGCGAAAATCCACTCGCCATCCTCCGTCTCGCCGAAGAAGGCACCCTCCGCTTTCCCGTCGCCGCGGGTCACGTGATAGCTGTTGTAGGAGAAATTCTCGCCGGGCGCGATCACCGGGCTCTGGCCGACGACGCCGTCGCCTTCCACCACCGTGACCTCGCCATCGTCCTCGCGCACGATCCACTTGCGGCCGCGGATGGTGACCCTCTCCAGCGACTCGTTCTTGATCGAGATGAAGTACACGAAGGGGTGCGGACGCTCGTCCGGAGCATCCAGGCTGGGCATGTAGATCACGTCGTCCACCCGGACGGTGAGACCTTCGAGTTGCCTCAAGAGCGGGGTCATGTCCTGCGAACATGCCCGATGCCCGCGGGGCTTGCCAAGGCCCAATCGCGGCCCCGGAGAGCGGCGGGGAATGTCACGTTTTGCTCACGCGTCCTTGGTCCGAGCGGCAGCGATGTCCCTCCCCAATGCCTCACGCGAAGGCCGATGCAACTTGCACGTAGCGGGTTACGCAGCACCCGACTACTACCCCGGCGATCAATGCCTCTTCCGTGACGATAGCGTCGGGAAACCTTTTTAAACCCCGGACCGTTTGTGCCCGCCGCAAATCCCCCAAGGAGGAGCGGCGGACCAAATCAAACCATGAACAAGTATCGCAGAACCCTGCCTCCCGTCCTCGCGCTGAACGCGCTCCTGGCTGCTTCCGCCGCGGCCCAGGTCACCTATCAGCACTACCGCTTCGAGCCGACCCGCATGTATGCGAACGGCACCATCATCCAGTTGTCCGAGTTCGTGCTCTCGAACGGCGGCACCCGCCTGAACCTGGTGGCGAACAATCCCGAGGCGGTGCCCGCGCCGACCGTGGGGCAGAACGGCACGGCCGTGAACATGGTGCCCGTGACCGTGACCGGCGGATCCCGCGCACTCACGGATGCGGAGGGCGCGCTCAAGATCATCGACGGTGCGCTGGGCACCAAGTGGCTCACCGGCATCAATGACAACGGTGGTGCCGCCAAGTTCCTCTACTTCGACTTCACCACACCGGTGACGATCGACTCCTACAGCTTCGCCACCGGTGGTGATACCGCCACCTTCCCGAACCGCAACCCGATCGACTGGAAAGTCTGGGGCCGCAATTCCACCACGGAGGAATGGGTGCTGATCGACCGCATCATCGGCCACCCGAGCAACCCGGCGAACCAGGTCTTCCAACAAAGCTTCCCGGTCACCGGCGAGATCGCACCGACCATCGCCTACTTCGACTATGCCTTCGAGAACTACCCGATCGTCAAGAACGGCACGCCGGTGAGCATCGAGTGGGATGCCTACGACTTCGAACTCGGCGACGAGCCGCAAACGCTTACCCTCAGCCCGGCTTCCAGTCCCGCACCGCAGGTGACGGAAACCCGTGAAGTCACGCCGCCGGCCAATGCCGAGACCGTTTACACGCTCACCGCGGCGAATGGTACGCGCTCCTCTAACAAGAAGCTGACCCTCCGCTCGGTGGCGGGCGGCACGGCGAACCGCCGCTTCTACCGGTTCACCCCGGTCGCCACGCGTCCCGGATCGGACGGGCACCAGCTCTCGGAGTTCTCCTTCTTCCGCAATGGCACCGAGCTGAACCTCTTCGCCACGAACGCCGCAGTCACGCAAGCCACGGGCAGCAACGGCACCAATGACAACCTGCTCAACGTGATCGTGACCAACCCGGGCGGCATGACGCCCGTGGCGGAGGCGGCCCCTCTGCTGGTGGACGGCCTCACCACCACCAAGATGCTGGACCGCCGGATCAAGCCGGTGGTGTTCGAGTTCGAGCAAGCCGTCGAGATCGACTCCTACCGCTTCACCACGGCAAACGATGCCGACCTGCGCGACCCGGTGAAGTGGACCCTCGAAGGCAGCGCGGACGGCATCACTTGGGAGCTGATCGATAACGTCACTTCCTTCAGCTATCCGACCAGCACCCTGCGCTCTCAGCAGAGCCAGGTCTTCCCGCTGCCGGGCACCTCGCTCGACACCAACGTGATCGTGTCCCCCGCCTTCACTTGGACCGGCGCGTTGAACAACGGCTTCGACTGGGGCTACAACTGGTCCGGTGACCGCGTCCCCGGCCTCTCGGAGGATTTCACCATCGCCAGCAGCGCCGCAGTGCGCGGTGCCAACTTGGAGCGTTACGGCCGCACGGTCGTATCGGGGACCGGCTCGCTGACGGTGAACGGACGCGTGCTGAACAACGGCGAATTCACGGTCAGCGGCGGAACGCTGAAGCAGACCGGGAACTACTTCATCGCCGGGGTGAGCCTGCCGGGCACCTTTACCCACACGGGTGGCACGGTGGATCTCACGCTGGACCGCGGCTTCTTCAGCGCGGATACGGCGGCGGCCGGCGGATCGAAGTATCTGCTCTCCGGCACCGGCCAGCTGATCGTGAAGTCCACGGGCAATGGCAACACCAGCGTGGGCGGCAGCATCCTGCACAACGTGCACGTGGGCAAGGCGGGCACGGGCGATCTTTTCGAGATCTCCGGCGGCAGCGCGAGCTTCACCAGCTCGAACAACAACTTCGTCTACCTCTCCCGCACCGGCACCATGCGCGTGACGGGCGGCAGCGCCAGCTTCGCGAACTACAATACCTTCCTGATCGGCTTCGAAGGCGCGGGGAACAACCTGCTGGATATCTCTGGCGGCAGCCTCGCGATCACCGGCAGCACCCCGCTGATGGTCGGCGGCGGTTCCACCGGCGCTGTCACACTCTCCGGCGGCAGCCTGAGCGTGGAGCAAGCGGTGAACCTGGGGCAGAGCAATGCCAACGGCTCCTTCACCATGAGCGGCGGCACCCTGACGGCGGCGAACATCACCTCGACCGTTCGCGGCACCTTCAACTTCGAAGGCGGCGAGATCCGGCTGACGGGCGACCGTCGCGCAATCCTCACGGAGGCATGGTTCCACGGTGCCACCGGCACCACCGCCAGCTTCGATTCCACGCTGAACCGCACGACGATCCGCGTGAGCACGGGCGGCACGCCCTTCTCGCTCTGGGCCGCCGCCGCGGGAATTGCGGAAGGCCAGCGCGGCGCGGAGCAAGACCCGGATCAGGATGGCGTTCCTAACATTCTGGAATTCGCACTCGGCGGCTTGCCGGGAGATTCCGGATCGCGCGGGATTCACTCGCCGGTGGCCACCACCACGGGTGCGGTCATCACGGTGGCCGTTCGCGCCGGTGCCAGTTTCTCGGTGCAGAGCGGTCGTCTCGCGGCCACCATCGATGGCGTGCGCTACGAGATCCAAGGCTCGACGAACCTCGGCAACTGGGACGCCCCGGTGGAAGAAGTCACCCCGGCGCTGACGCAAGGTGTGGACCCGGCACCCTCCGCCGAGTGGGAGCTGCGCAGCTTCCGTCTCGCGGGCACGGCCGGTGAATCCGGCTTCCTTCGTGTGGCAGCCACCGAGGCGAATTGATTTCCAGCCACGCTCATGGCGCTCCAGCCGGTCCCGGTTTCCACCGGGGCCGGCTTTTTGCTGCGGAGTCATACCCCTATCTTGCCCTTGTGTGACGAATTGCTCGCCCTATCTCCCGGCCTCTGCTACCCCCCGCGACGAGACTTTCTCCCCCGGCCCTTCACCCATGTCCCACCCACCCTCAGCCATGAAATCCGGGCCTCTGCGGACCCTCTACCTCACCCTCGCCGTTCTCGTCTTGCTCGCCATCGTTTGCAGTCCGGTATTCACCATCTGGATGATCCGCAAGGAAGCGGCCCGCATCGTCTCCGATCCGCTCCAGGGACTCGCCACCAGCAGTCTGGCCACCATGCAAGCCTCCGAGGGCTTCCTTGAAACCGCCCGCTCCGTGGATGGCAACGGACTCCCCGCGGATGACCTGAGAGCCCTGCTCGAGAAAAGCAGCGGCATCGTCGATTCCCAATATGCCACCCATCAGGAAACGCTAAAGACGGATGAGGAGCGCGCGATCTTCGCCCGGCTGAACGAGCGTAAGGAGAGCTATCGCGCCACACGCCGCTATGTGGTGACCCTGCTCGCGGAAGGCAAGATGGGGGACGCCAACAAGCTTTTCGACACCGAGTGCGTGCCGAAATTCCACGCCTATGCCAACAGCTTGGGCGATCTGGTGAAGCACAACGCCGAGGAGTCCCGGGCTGGTGGTGCGGAGATCATCCGGCTCTGCCACATCCTGCTCGTGGTGCAGGGTCTCCTGCTGGTCTTCTTCTTCGTCTACGGCTTCTTCGTTCCCTTCACGGCGGTGCTCGAAAGGCTCAGCCGCAATCCGATCGAGATCCGGAACTGAATCTCTCCATCACTGACAAGCTCCCCCTTGATCATGGATCTCGCCGACGAATCACCACGCGCCATCGCCGCCTACGCCCCGGAGGAAGAGGGGCGCGGGATGAGCCTGCTCAATGCGATGTACTATGTCTTCAAGCCCTTCCTGCCGCAGGCCGCGCGCTACACCATGCGGAGGCTGCGGGCGAACTACAAGCTGCAGAAGGCGAAAGACTGGCCGATCATGGAATCCGCGGGTGAAACCCCGCCGGGATGGCGTGGTTGGCCGCAGGGCAAGAAATTCGCGCTGGTGCTGACCCACGATGTGGAGGGCCCGGTGGGTCTGGAGCGCTGCAAGCAGCTCGCGGAGATGGAACGCAAGCATGGCTTCCGCTCCTCCTTCAACCTGATCCCCGAGGGCGGCTACGAGGTCACCCCGGAATTCCGGCAGCACTTCACCGATGCCGGCTTCGAGATCGGCGTGCATGACCTGCGCCACGACGGCTCGCTGTACCGCTCGCGCAAGTCCTTCGACGAATGCGCGGTGGCCATCAATTCACACCTGCGGGAGTGGAGCGCGGTCGGTTTCCGCGCCGGCTTCATGTTCCACAATCTGGAATGGCTGAAGACGCTGGATATCCAGTACGATGCCTCGACTTTCGATACCGATCCCTTCGAGCCGCAGCCGGATGGCGCGGGGACCATCTTCCCCTTCGTGGTGAAAGGTCGTCGCCCGGAGGACCGCTATGTGGAGCTACCCTACACCCTGCCGCAGGACGCCACCCTCTACCTGATCCTGCGCGAGCAGACGAACCGCATTTGGAAGGGCAAGACCGACTGGCTGGCCAAGCGCGGCGGCATGGTGCTGGTGAATGTCCACCCGGACTACCTCGCCTTCGACGGCCGCAAGCCGACCATCAGCGAATTCGACGCGAACCTCTACGAGGACTTCCTCTGCTACGTGAAGGAGACCTACGCCGGGCAATACTGGAATCCCCTGCCGCGGGAGATGAGCCAGTTCATCGCGGGCCGGGAGGCGGGTGAATGACGAATGCCGAATTCCCGAATGTCGAATGAGGTGCCTATAAGAATTGAGGCTCCCGCCCGACCGTCGATCGCTCGTTCCACCTTTTCACACGACATTCGTCATTCGGAAATTCCTCATTCGTCATTCTCCGAGCTTTTCTGCCGCTTGCCATGGGCGGACCCGGCCCCTAGGCTGCGCCCCCCGTGACTCCGGAAGAACAGCTCCAGATCCTGACCGCCGGCACCGCCAAGGTCCTCTCCGAAAAGGAACTCCTCGAAAAGCTCCGCCTCGGCAGGCCCCTGCGGATCAAGCTCGGCGTGGACCCCACCGCCCCGGATATCCACCTGGGTCACACGGTCGCGCTGGAAAAGCTGCGCCAATTCCAGCTCCTCGGCCACCAGGCGGTGATGCTGATCGGCGATTTCACCGCGACCATCGGCGATCCCTCCGGCCGCTCGGTGACCCGACCGCCGCTCACCCGTGACGAGGTGCTGGTGAATGCCGCGACCTACACCGAGCAGGCTTTCAAGATTCTCGACAAGGAGAAGACCGAGATCGTCTACAATGGCGATTGGTTCCGTAAGATGTCCTACGAGGACATCCTGCGCCTGAACTCCCGCGTGACGCTCCAGCAGATGCTGCAGCGCGAGGACTTCCGCAACCGCATCGAGTCCGGGCAGGAAGTGCGCCTGCACGAACTGCAATACCCGGTGATGCAGGGCTGGGACTCCGTGGAGATCCGCGCCGATGTGGAGATCGGCGGCACCGACCAGCTTTTCAACATCCTCGTGGGCCGCGACCTGCAGAAGGAAGAAGGCCAGCCGCAGCAGGTGGTGATGGTCGTGCCGCTGCTCGAGGGCCTCGACGGCGTGAAGAAGATGTCGAAGTCCTACGGCAACTACGTGGGCGTGAGCGATGCGCCGAACGACATGTTCGGCAAGATCATGAGCGTGTCCGACACGCTGATGGTGCGCTACTACCTGGTGTTGCTCGGCGAGACGCTCGATCCCGCCGCACACCCGATGGAGGCGAAGAAGGCGCTGGCGGAAAAGATCACGGCGCGCTTCCACGGTGCGGAGGCGGGTGTCGCTGCACGGACGGATTGGGACACGCGCTTCTCGAAGAAGGACCTGGCCGCTGCGGAGCTGCCGGAGCTCGCCATCGCGGAGCTCCCTGCCGAGCTGAACGTGCTCTCCCTCACCGCGCATGGCTTCAAGGCCGCCTTCGATCTGGAGAAGTCGAACGGGGAATTGCGCAAGCAGTTCATCACGACGGGATCCGTGCAGTTGAATGGCGAGAAGCTCGTCGATCCGAATGCCGCCGTGGCAGTGAAAGCGGGCGATGTGCTGAAGCTCTCGAAGAAGCACGCAGTGCGCTTCGTGTAAGTGCTGGAGTGCGAAATCAAGGGTAGCGGAAGGACTCTCGTCCTTCCGGCTGAGGGCGTCTGCGAGCAAGATCCCCCGTTCCGATCTTCGGGGAGACCCTCCCCACCGGAAGCACGAAGTGCTTTCGCTGCGGCCCAGCCGATGCGAAGCTCTCGCATGAATCCGCGCCAGATTCTTGTCGCCGCGATGCTCTTGGGCAGCGTCGCCTCCGCCGATCTCACGGTGATCCTCCCCGACCCCGAGATCTATGCCGACACCTCGGAGGGCTTTCTTATCGAAACGACGCTTCCCGGCACTTTCAAGACCCCGGAAGGAGTGATCGCCGCACTCCTCACCCTAGGTGACCAAGCAAAGAACAAGAAGCTGGAGAACCCCTTCACGCCCGAAGCCCTCCGCGGCAGCTCCCACTTCGAGGGGGCCAAGCCACTTGCCGCCTACTACCGCGGAGCCAGAATCAAAGACAAGGAGTTCATCGTCTCCTTCTCCGGGGAAGCAATGCGCTATCTGAACAACACTGCCGGGATTCAGGAGTTCGTAAAGGGTTCTCTGGTTGCCACCGTCGTGAAGAACTTCCCCGCCGTGAAAACCGTCCAATACGAGATCGACGGCGAGATCGTGACCGATTGGGATGCGTGAGCTCCCCCGCATCCCCCACCTTTTCTCCGTATGATTCTCATGATTCGTGCACTCTCGCCGATCGCGGCGCTGGCGACGCTCACCTTGTCGTCGTGCAATCAAGCCGCAAACTTCTCCGGCCCGGATCCCTTGGGCCCGGACCACCGCCCGGTCGTGGTGCGGGGCAATACCGCGGAGGCCCATCTGGAACGCCACATGCATCTCGACCACTACAACGAGATCGAAGACGCGCCGCCGATCATCAAGGTCGCGGGCGCGAATGCCTCCGCCACCTGGTGACTTAGCTCGCTATCCCTCGAACACCCCGACAATCTCCGCCGCGGAAAGCGCCCGCCATCCTCCTTCCGGAAGATCCGCGGGCAGGGCGATCCCGCCGATGCTCTCGCGGTGCAGGGCGGTCACGAGATTGCCGGTGCGGTGGAACATGCGCTTGATCTGGTGGTAGCGCCCCTCGTGAAGCGTCAGGCGTGCCTCTCTCTCGCCAATGATCTCCAGCTCCGCGGGGAGGGTCGTCAGGTCCTCCGTGTGGAAGTAGAAGCCGCGGGCGAAATCATCCACGGCTTGTTGCAAAATCGGATCGCGCGTCTGCACCCGGTAAACCTTCGCCACTTTGGCCTCCGGTGCCATCAGGCGCTTCGACCAGCGACCGTCGTTGGTAAGCAGGACGAGACCCGTGGTGCCCCGATCAAGACGTCCCGCAATATGCAGAAGGTGGCGATCCGGATCATCCAACAGATCGATCACCGTGCGATGCTCCGGATCGCGGGTGGCGCTGAGGATCCCCGGCGGCTTGTTCACCATGAAGTGCAGCAGTCGCTCGGCTTGACGCAGAGGCTGCCCGTCCAACTCCACGCGGGCGAAGCGATCCACCTCCAGATCGTGGACCAGTGTCACCCGGCCATCCACCCTCACCCGCCCGGCGAGGATGCGCTGCCGCGCCTGCCTGCGGCCCATCGAGTCGTGTTTGGCCAGCAGGCGCTCCAACTTCATCCGCGCAGAGTATGACTGCGGAGCAAAGCCCCGGGAAGCCTGCGATCGCACCGAGCAGCTCTAAGCTAGCGTCCTTTCCTTCACCGCTTCCTCGCCGCGCGCGAAGCGCGAGATGCTATCCAGCGTGATACCCGCGATCGCCGACAGCGCCTCCTCCGTGAGGAATGCTTGGTGCGAGGTGATCAGCACGTTCGGGAAAGTCAGCAGGCGCGAGAGCACGTCATCCTGCAGTGCCGCGCCGGAGTGATCCTCGAAGAAGACGCCCTCTTCCTCCTCATACACGTCCAGCGCCACGCCGCCGAGCTGCCCGCTCTTCAGCGCGGCGATGACGGCGGCGCTATCCACCAGCTTGCCGCGGCTGGTATTCACCAGATAGGCGCCCGGCTTCATCCGCGCGATCGATTCCGGCCCGATGAGATGGAAAGTTTCCGGCGTGAGCGGCAGGTGCAGGCTCACCACCTCGCTCGCGCCCAGCAATTCATCCAGAGTCACGTAGCGCACGCCGAAGTCGCTGGCCCATTCCTCGGAGGGATAGGGATCGTAGGCACACACATCGCAGCCGAAGCCACGGAAGATCTGCGCCGCCGCACGACCGATCTTGCCGGTGCCGACGATCCCGACGGTCCTGCCATGCAGGTCGAAGCCGACCAGACCGCCGAGCGAGAAGTTCAGCTCGCGCACCCGGTTGAAGGCGCGGTGGATCTTGCGGTTCAGGGTCATCAACAGGGCCACCGCATGCTCGGCGACGGCATGCGGCGAATAAGCCGGGACCCGCACGACGCCGAGTCCCAACTCCTTCGCCGCAGCGAGGTCCACGTTGTTGAAGCCCGCACAGCGCAGGGCGATCAGCTTCACCCCGCCATCCGCGAGCACCTGCAGGCACTCGCGATCCAGCCGGTCATTCACGAACACGCAGACCACCCGCGCCCCTGCGGCAGATGACGCATTGCTCGCCGCGAGACGGAACTCATGGAAGTGCAGCTCGGCTCCTGCCTGCTCCGCCGCGCGGCTGAAGTATTCGCGGTCATAGGGCTTCGTATCGTAGAAAGCGACGGTGACGACATCCATGGACCTAGCATGCGGACCCGGATGAGATGTCACAAGGATTCGCATTCCATGATCGCGGATTCAGAATCCATGCGGCATCTTCTGCGGCAATCATGATGCGCTCGCTACTTCTCGCGCTGGCCCTGAGCTCATCCGCACTGGCAGAGGATAGTCCTTGGGGCATCGCGCTGGGCGCGGAGTGGTCGGGCGATTACCCGAAGTTCAATCCCCTGCTGCAGGAGGCGGGAGTGACTTGGGTCCGCTACTTCCCGGAGTGGCACTCCATGCAGCCGGAGCCGGGCAAGTGGTCCTTCGAGCGCGCCGATGCCTTTCTCGCCTCCGCCACCGCGCACAAGATCCGCATCGCGGGCGGCTTCTGGTATGCCGCGCCCTGGTCCACCACCGATGGCGGGACCCGCCGCGTGCCGCTGAAGGACATGCAGCACTGGCGGGACTACGTGAAAGGCATGGTCACCCGCTACGGCAAGGAGGTGCAGTGGTGGGAGGTCTGGAACGAATTCAACGGCAGCTTCTCCGAAGGCGGCACGCCCGCGATCTATGCCGAGCTGACGCGCGAGGCCTACAAGACGGCGAAGGCCATCAACCCGGAGGTGAAGATCGGCTTGAGTGTCGCGAACTTCGATATCGGTTTCCTCGATGCCACCATCAAGGCCGGGGCCGCGGATCACTTCGACTACGTCTGCGTCCACCCCTACGAGAATCTCGGAGCCCTCGCGAATGGCGGGGAACGCGGCTATCTCAGCCTGGCCGCCAGTCTGCGCCAGATGCTAAAAGCGAATGGCCAGAAGGAGGACACACCGCTCTGGATCACCGAGTTCGGCGTGCAGTCGAACATCGCTCCGGACGAGAAGGCGGACGCGAGGCAGGCGGAGATCTTCACGAGGGGCTACGTGCTCTCGCTGGCACAGGGCTTCGACAAGATCTTCTGGTTCGAGGCCCGCGGCCCCGCGTATGGCAAGGGCACCGACCACGGCATCCTGCGCGAGGATTGGAGCAAGCGCCCGGTCTACGACGCCTATCGTACCTTGACCGCGGAGCTGGGAGTCGAGCCACGCTACCTCGGCTGGCTGGATCTGGGAGGCGCCTTCGGCTTCGTGTTCGCGAAAGGGCAGGAGCACCGCCTCGTCGCTTGGGCGAATGAGGAGAAGGCAGTGAAGCTCGGGGGCAAGGAAGTCCCATTAGGCCGGAAGCCGGTCTTCGTCGCCGATCTTCCTACGGAGACGATCGCTTTGGCCAAGGCCAATGCCGCCAAGCCCTTCCCTTGGGGCAAGGACTACGCCAGCGTGAAAAGCGTGAGCTGCCAACTCGGTGCGACCAACCGCGACGAAGGCATCACCCAGACGAGCCCGGAGACCACCAGCGTGGTGCACGGACTCGACCACAGCTACCGCCGCGCGGATGTCGCGAAGGGCGGCGAATCTCTCTACGCCTACTTCCGGGTTGATCCCACCTTCGTGCCCTTCGGCACCAAGGAGCTGGAAGTCACCGTCGTGGCCAAGCGCCTGCCCGGCGGCGGGAACGCGGGAATGAATCTCACCTACGAATCGCTCAGCGGCTACAAGGGCGCGGGCGAATGGTGGTCCATCCCGGAAGGCGAGGGATGGCAGGAGCACATCTGGAAGCTGGGCGATGCCAACTTCGCCGGGGGTTGGGGCTGGAACTTCCGCACCGATGCCGCCGGATCAGGAGCCGACTTCTTCATCCGCGAAGTGCGGGTGAAGAAACCCTAGCACCGGGGAAAATTCCTAGCTCCATGATCTGGCCCTGCATTCTCCGGTGCTGAGAATGCCATAGCCCGGCGCGCTTGGGAAGCCCGCTGATTTCCGTCACTCCCTCATCCTCAGATTGCCATACCCCCCACCGCTTGCTATACGCCGCACCGATGCCTGCGTCCTCCCCCTGCCGGATCCGCGCCTGCCCGAACTGCGGGGCAGTGCCGGAGGCATTCCACGATCACCTCTGGAAGGATCCTCTCGGCGAGGCTGGCAACACCGGCGAGCTCTGCCCGGCCTGTGGTGCATGGTACGATGAAAACCGTACTTCCTGGCAGGATTTCGTCACGCGCCCCCGCACCTACCGCCGCCTGCGCCTGATCGCCCGCGTGCTGGCAGGCACGGGCATGATCCTCGGCGGCTGCGCCCTGCTCGCCTCCATGCTCTTCGACGAGATTCCCCTGCCCGGCTGGCCTTTCGCGGCGGTAATCACGACGATCTCCCTGCTCTACCTATTGGTCAGCAGGAAGAAGAGAAAGCGCGTCGCCCGCGTCCGGAAATCCTTCACGAGGTCGGTCGCCGTGCCCGCCTCTCCGCCGGAGCGAAGCGTACTGCCCCCAGCCAAAGCCGGTCCGGCTCCCCCGCCTACACCCGCCGTCCGACCTCAGAAGGAAACAGGCCCGGAGCCTTCACTCGAAACCCTCGCTCGCGCCTGGCTGGATCGTGATCTCTCCGGCATCCCCGGCATCGAAGTATCGGCCCGGCGCACCTGCCGCTGGCAGCCGATGCGGGCCGGGGAGGCGGAGCGGAAGTTCGGCACGCCCGTGCTCGTCTCCGCCGACGAACGCCGCGTCTACACCAGCAGCGGCAGCGGCGGCAGGATCCTGCTCACCCTGCTGGAGCGGGACGGCACCGAGCACACCGCACGCGTCATCCGGACCGTTCAGCGCAACTGCGACACATAGCCCGCCTTCACCAGCCGCTCGTAGGCGGCCATCGCTTCCGGAGGGACCGGCTGTTCGCTGGCGAATCCCATCGCGGGATATTCCAGGACGCGCTGGAAATCCCCCGTCACCGCGGAGATCACCAGATCCGGCGGCAGCGTCTCGCTGCAATAGTCGGCAAACTCCATGTCCGGCGAGGCCGCGATGCAGGACAGCTCCGGCCACTGCACTTCCAGCGCCGCGTGCGTGCGGCGTTCCATGTAGGGCTTTTGTACGACGATCGCCGTACGTGGCAGCAAGCCGTGGGATTCCAGCAGCTCCCGGCTGAAGCGGATGTTCTCCCCGGTATTCGAGGCCATCTCCTCCAGAATGATCCGGCCCTCCGGCACCCCCGCCTCGCGCGCGATCTTCCCCATCGCCGCCGCCTCGGTGTCGGCCCAGGCCTGGGTCATCCGCCCGCGCCCGCCGGAGAAAAGGATCCGCGGCGCATAGCCCTCATGCCACAGCTCCGCCGCATGCGCTGCCACCCGCAGATCGCTGCTGCCGAAGACGAGGATGATATCCGCCGGCTCCAGCACGTGGTTCATCCGGTGGTAGTCCCACAAGGTCTCTACGGCGGCCCGGATCTCCGGGGCGAGTGCATCGGTCATGGCGGCAGGATGGCCTGCCACCATGCGTAGCGGAAGCACTTCGTGCTTCCGGCGGGGTCGCTCTCCTTAGTTCCGGTTCAGGCGCAGCAGCCCGGTCGGCGGAGGCTCGGCGCGCTGCGCCCCTTCGCATTCCGGCGTGATCGGCGGCAACACGGCCAACTCGATCACGATCCGCGATCCATTCGGAAGCAGGTCGAAGCAATCCAAGCTGCACACGTCCTCCGCGCTACCGCCACCGGCGGTACTGCCGACGTGATCCATGAATTCCATCGCCGCCGCCACCAGCTTGCGCTTCAGGTCGACGAGTTGCGGGTCCTCCTCCACCTCCACGGTGCGATAGGCGGACGAGATCGCCTCCGTGACCGCCGGATTAGGTCGGTCCGAAGAAGGAAAGCGTGATTGACCGAGGGACGAGGGCATAGCCGCGGGGGTTTTTCGGTTCATGACATTCACTGGAAAAAGCGACGCCGGAGAAATGAGCGGTGTTACAATCTTGTCCGCAATTTACCGCCACAGGAAAAGCTGAAAACGCCTCTCAGCGTTTTTTCGTAAACCGAGTTGGGATTTCGACGTTAGCGCGCCGCACCTTTCACGCGCACTGCTCCGCGGCCACACGGCGCGCCCATGCATCCGCCGCGATCACGCTTTCCAGCGAGTCCGCCGCCGCCACTTCGTGGCGCTGCATGGTTTCTCCCACCACCCGCCAGATATCCGGGAAGCCGATGCGGCCCGCGACGAAGGCATCCACCGCGATCTCGTTCGCGGCATTCAGTACCGCAGGCAGCGTACCTCCCTTCAGCCCGGCCTCGCGGGCCAGATCCAGCGCCGGGAAGTCCGCATGCCGCGGCTCCTCGAAGTCCAGCTTCGCGAGCTTGGCGAAGTCCAGCGGCTTCAAGCCCCCCGCCACGCGGTCCGGCCAGGTGAGCGCATACTGGATGGGGAAGCACATGTCGGTCGTGCTCAACTGCGCCAGCACCGAGCCATCCACGAACTCGACCATCGAATGAACGATGCTCTGCGGATGCACCACCACGTCCACACGCTCCATGCCGATATCGAAGAGCCAGCGCGCCTCGATCATCTCAAGCCCCTTGTTGAAGAGCGTGGCGGAATCGATCGTGATCTTGCGGCCCATTTCCCAGGTGGGATGCTTGAGCGCCTGCGCCAGGGTCACCCCGGCGAGTTGATCCGCGGGCAGGCAGCGGAAAGGCCCGCCGGAAGCCGTGAGGATCAGGCGCGAGACTTCCTTCTCGCCGCCGCGATGACCGTCGAGGCACTGGAAGATCGCGTTGTGCTCGCTATCCACCGGCAGGAGCTTCACGCCCTTGCGCCGTGCGGCGGCGGTCACGATCTCGCCCGCCATTACCAGAATCTCCTTCGAGGCCACGGCGAGGTCCTTGCCCGCCTCGATCGCGGCGAGCGCCGGGTGCAGGCCCGCCGTGCCGATGATGGCGACCAGCACCATCTCCGCATCCGCCAGCGTGGCCAGCTCCACCAGACCCTCCGGCCCGGGATAGATCGTCACATCCGCAGGAATCAGCGCGCGCAGTTCCTCCACACGGGAGGCTTCGTGCAGTGCCACGTGCTTCACGCCGGTGGCATGCACCTGCTTGGCCAGCGACTCGACGCTGCCATTCGCCGCCAGACCGATCAGCTCGATCCGCTCCGGCAGCAGGCGCGCCACTTCCAGCGTCGAGCAGCCGATCGATCCGGTCGATCCCAGCAGCACCACTTTCTTGCGCCGTGGCGCTTCCTTCAGACCGGCATCCATTTGAGATAGAAATACAGGACCGGCGCGGTGAAGCAGAGGCTATCGATCAGATCGAGGCCACCGCCGATGCCCGGGAGCATCTGGCCGGAATCCTTCACACTGAGACTGCGCTTCACGATGCTCTCCGCCAGATCTCCCACCACCGCCAGCAGGCAGAGCACGATGCTCAGCACGATGACATGCGGCCAGCCGCCCAGCACGTGCAGACCGGTGGCGAAGCTCGGCATGTCCTCCTTGCACAGCGCATACAGGCCGCAACCGGCGAGCAGCGCGAAGAAGATCGCCCCGCCGAAGCCCTGCCAGGTCTTCCCCGGGCTCACGTGCGGGATCATCTTATGCTTCCCGATCATCGAGCCCACGATGTAGGCGCCCATGTCGGAGAACTTCGTCACCGCGATCATCCACAGCAGCAGCATCGCGCCCGGGACTTGGCCGGGGCCCGGTGTGAGGAAGACGAGTTTCGCCGCGAAGTTGAAGAGAAACGGGATATAGATGAAACCGAGGACGTTACTGGCGACCGCCTGCAGGGGCTCAAGACCTCGGATCGGATGACGGAGCTGCAGGGTGAAGGCGCCGGCGATGGCTGCAAAGATCGACAGACCGTCGATCCAGTCAGGCAGGTAAACCACGCTTTTCAGGACGGTAGTGACCGCGCCGACCCCGGGCTCTACCAATTCAGAAGCTTCGGCAATCGGGGGGACTTGATAGCCCGGGATCGGCACCAGAGTCCAATATAAGACGGCTGAATAAACCACCGTCAGCAGCATGCCGTAGCGCGGGAAACACTTCACCCCGCCTGTCTTCAGCATCTGGAAGTACTCCCGGCTGGAGATCAGCGTGAGGAGGCCCACCAGCCCGACATAAGCCCAGGCCTGCCGGCTCCAGAGGGCTCCACCCACCACCGCCCAGAGCCCCAGGGTGCTCGCGCTGCGCCGTAGGAAGGTGGTTTTCTTTGAGTTATCGGGCGCGGGGTTCGGCATCCGCGCGAATCCAAGACGGCGGCGCGCCCCAGCGCAATTTCATTCCGCCGCGCAACCTTCCCCGAACCCGTGTGTTTTCCCTCCCAACAACGGATTGGCCACCCGTCGGACCCTAGAATCAATCCAACAACCGATTAGACCGATGAAGAAGAACATCACTTGGATCGCGCTCGCCCTCGCCGTTTCCGGCACCGCCCTGACCCATGCCCAGGAAGACGGCGGACGCCCGAACCGCGGCGGCCAACGCCAGATCCCGGAAGCCGTGCTCAAGGAATTCGACAAGGACGGCGACGGCAAGCTCAACGACGACGAGCGCAAGGCGCTGCAGGAAGCCCGCCGTGCCCGCGAGGAAGAAGCCCGCAAGAAGGAGCTCGAGGAATTCGACAAGGACAAGGACGGCAAGCTCAACGAAGAAGAGCAGAAGGCCGCCAACGAAGCCCGCGAAGCCAAGCGCAAGGCGATCGTCGAAAAGTATGACGCGGACAAGGACGGCCGCCTCAACCGCGAAGAGATCCAAGCTGCCGTGAAGGCCGGCGAGGAACTCCGCTTCCTCCGCCCCGGTGGCCCGCGTGAAGGCGGTCGCCGCGGTGGCGAGGGCGGCCCGCGTCGCCAGCGCGACCAGCAAGGCGAGAAGAAGGACGAGGCCAAGCCGGCCGAAGACAAGCCCGGCAACTGAGCCGATCCGGATTTACCGGCTTTTCTCAGGCACACATTCCCCTAAAGCCCGGAGGCACCCGCCCCCGGGCTTTTTCTTTGCCCCTCCCCGAGATTCCCTTCCCGCCATTGATACCCCCCTTCGCGGCACAGCCGCTGTGGAGTGCGGCGGGCATCGCCGCTTTTGGGGTTGATGCCGGTGGGAACAGCCCGTGAGGAGATCCCGCGGACGTCTTCTCTCACCGGATACCCCATCACTCTCATCACCACGCCCCGACCCGCGAACCCGTCCAAAAGCGGCGATCCCCGCCGCACTCCGAAAGAGCCTCCGGCTCCAAAGGCATCACGCTCCGGTCTAGCCAGCACGGTAAGAAAAGGGCAAGACTCCCCGCGTGGAGCAGGAAGCGGACGACTTCATCCTTTATCTCGCGACGGAGCGCGGGCTGTCTCCGGCCTATCAGCTTTCCGTGCGTCAGACCTTGGATGCCTTCGCCGCTTGGCTGCGCAAGAAGCCGCTGACCGATGTCGGCACGGACGAACTCACCACCTTCCTCGGCACGCGGAAGGATGCCGGGCTCGCGGCCTCTTCGCTGCGCATCACCACCGTCCACCTGAAGGTCTTCTTCCGCTGGCTCGCCGCGCGCGGCAAGCTGCCGATGGATCCCGCCGAGCCCCTGCTCTCCCCGCGCCCGGAGAAGACCCTGCCGGAAACACTCCACGGCAGGCAGGTGGCACAGATGCTCGACTCGATCGATACCACGCAGTTCCTCGGCAAGCGTGATCGCGCCATGCTGGAGCTCTTCTACGCCTCCGGCCTGCGCCTCTCCGAGCTCTGCACCGCGCGGCTGGAGAATCTCGATCGCGACGAGCACTTCATCCGCGTGACCGGCAAGGGCAACAAGACCCGCATTGTCCCCGTGGGCCGCACCGCGGAGGAGATGCTCGACCAGTATCTGGCCAGCGAGCGCAAGGAGCTGGTGAATAAGAAAAGCAGCTCGCACATCTTCCTCAGCGTACGCGGCGGCAAGCTCTCGCCGGACCGCGTGCGGCAGGTGGTGAAGGAACGCGCGGCGATGGCCGGGATCGACCAGAACGTCTATCCGCACCTGCTGCGGCATTCCTTCGCCACCCACTTGTTAGAAGGCGGGGCCGACCTCCGCGTGATCCAGGAGCTGCTCGGCCATGCGGACATCGCCACCACCCAGATCTACACCCACGTGGACAGCGCGCGGCTGAAGGCGGTGCACAAGAAATTCCACCCGCGGGGCTGAGGGAAGGCCTTCACCGGAATTTCACGATCGGTCATCCTGCCTGCCTTGACTGTCATCCGCGGCCTGATCGGATGAGCTGAGATCGATGAAACCCGCTTCCCTTATCCTCCGATATATCTTCCCCGCCCTCGCGGGAGTAGCGGTGGGAAGCCTGCTGGTGCCCGGAAGCCCGTCCAGCGAGGACAGGGCCGCCGCCAGCAAGGCGAGCGCCCGCGGAGATCGGGAGGCCGCCCTCCCTCCCCTAGCAGATGATTTCCACACGATCGAATTGGCCGCCCTCGGCGGGAGAACCACGGAAGCGAAACGCAAGGTGGCCGAGCTGCTGGAAGAGGGCGCGACCGATCAGGACATTGTCACATGGCTCACGCCGATCCTGCTCTCCGACCCGGGCTGGATGGAGCACTTCGTCTCGATGGTCCCGGATGGCCTGCGTCCCTTGCTCGTCCGGGAAGCGATGAAAGAGCTCTCGGATCATCACCTCGATGCACCCTGGGAAGTGCTGAAACATTCGCCCTCGGTCATGGCGATGACTCGCCCTCCCGGTGGAGGGCTAGGGCAATTCCTCACCTATGGGGCCTATCAATCGCCCCACGCCGCGGCCTTCCTTCTCGATCCTGCCAACGGCTACACCGCTCAAGAAATCCGCCAAGCCCTGCAGTCCGCCCGGTACAACCCGGCCAATGCACGGACCATGCTGGAGGCGTGGAAAAGCGGGCGCCTTCCCGCCGGATTCGAGAAGGATATCCTGCCTTCCGCATGGCTCAGCCTGAAGCATCAGGCCCCGGACACCGCGGAAGCCCTGATGAAGAATCTGAGCCCGGACCAAGAAGCATGGTTCGCAATCCGCCAGCAGGATAGCGCGGACTCGTCACGCTACAGCGAGCAACTGAAACACCCGGAATCCACGCGACTGGAAGATTTCTCGGAGACTCATATCGCCTCTTACATCTTGGAATTGGAAGAAAGCGGCCGGCGCGTTTCCTTGGAACAGCTCGGCCGCTTGCCGGAGAATCTCCGCAAGCAGGCTGCGAAGGATTATCTCCGCTACACCTACCCTTACCACAGCGAGGGCGTGATGGAAGATCTCCGGACCCTGCCCTCGCTCGGCTTTAGCGAGAAGGAGCAACTCCAGATCCTCGAGCGCGGCATCGACGGCGAGTGGAGCGATAGCGGGAACTTCGCGAACGCCATCGAACTGGCGGGGATGATTCCCGATGCCGGGAAGCGCGAGGAGAAGCGCCGGGCGCTGCTGGAAGATCTGGCCAAGTATGATCCGGAGGCAGCACTGGAATATGCCGCGACGCTTCCCGACGGGGAAGACCGCAGCCGCCTGGAACAACAAGCCCGCGAGAACCAGCGATGAAGCCCTCCAACCTGATCAGCCCCGTCGCCGTCTTCGCTGCGGCCCTGATGATCACGGCATCGCTCTCGTCCTATCGGTTCGGCGCACCGCTTCTAACAGGATCCCGGAAGCAGACCAGTGTTGCTGTTCACGCCGGAAGCAAGCGCGACTCCGCGGAAAGCATCCGCACCCTGCTCCGGGCAGGCGACATCGCGGGCGCACGGCGCTTGATGGAAGAGCTGGCCGGGCGCGATCCCGTGGCATTCTTCCAGGTGCTCGCGAAGCTCCCCCTCATCAAGGAATTCGATTCTGCCGTGACCACCGCCGCCGGCAAGCTGACTTGGGACGATCCCGAGGCCATCAAAACCCTCGAGCTCACCGCCTGCCCGCACTGGCGACACCTCGCATGGGATTCCTACACCGCCGCCCAAATCGGCAGGGTGCCTGATGAGGAGATCCTTCGCGTCGCGGACGAGGCGAACTGCTTCGCCTCACTCCAAGAGATCCGCACGCTACTGGAACGGGCCGCGAAGGAACGACCGCTGGAGTTCGCCCACGCGCTGAAGGGCATGGAGACGAGCGGGATCCGCTCACAGTTCCTGGTGGAGGTTGCTTTGAAAAACCCGGAGCTCACCGATGAGATCTTTGCGCTGGTCTTCGCGGAACCCACCGACGCATCCACGCGCTTCGAGATGATGCAGTACGGCATGCGCGGGAAACCGAGCGCCGAAAACCTGATCGCCATGCTGAACAAGTCGGCCCCGAACGGGGTCTTCTCCCACAATCTCGCACCGATCGCCTTGTCGAGCGCTTGCCAGAACTCCAGCCCGGAAATGCGGGAGCAGTACTACGCAGAGATCGAGCAACTACCGCCGCTCGCCCGCAACCGCATGATCGAGGCCATCCGCTACGGATCCAGCGAGTGGAAGCAATCGCCCGAAGAATTCTGCCGTGCCCTCGCCATCTCCAGCTCCCGCTCCAGCCAGATGGACATCCTGCGGGACTGGATCAAGGGTGCGAAGCATCTGGAGGGAGACACTTGGATCGATGGCCTGCCCGGCGAGGATCTGAAAGCCGCAGCGCGGAAGCTGATGGCGGAGAAAGCGCAGGAGTGAGATCGAGCCGGTAACTCAAGGGTCATCCAGACCCTCGAGCTCGCGGATCGCCGTGCCTCGCGAAGCCTCGTCCCGGTATTCGATGATGACTTGGTCCACCGCCAGGTGATCCACGTCATGCTGGCGGAGTGCGAATAAGGCCTCTTGCACCCTGACTTCGAGGATCTGCAAGCGCTTCTCGAGTTCGGCGAACTTCGCGGTCGTCTTACCGCTCGCGCGATTCTCATCCATCGCGGCGAGGGACTCGGAGAAGACCACCTTGCGTTGCTCCAGCAGTTCGCGGAAGGCGCCGAGCGCAGCCTCGTGATCCGCTCCCTCCAGCGCCTTCTCAAGCTGTCGCAAGCCGCTGCCGCCGGATGAGGGAAGATCAGCCCTCGGCTCGGTCGTCTTCCGATCCTGACTCGCCGTGGATGCCTCCTGAGGCGATGCCGATGGCGAGGAATCATCGCAGGACAGCAAGGCCAGGCACATGAGGACGAGCACTCTCATTCGTTCACCTCCCATGAAAGCAGCATTCACCCCGTAGGTAAAGCTCGCGCAATCCACCGGTCAGCCCCCTTTGGCGGCGCAGCCGCTATGGAGTGCGCGCGAGCATCGCCGCTTTGGGGTTGATGTCGGATGGACATTCACGTGAGGAGATCCCGGAAGCACATCCCCCTACCCGGAGACTTCATCACTCTCCACACCAGCCCCCCACCCGAGGATCCGCTCAAAAGCGGCGATCCTCGCCGCACTCCACAGCGGCTATGCCGCCAAAAGGATCACGCTCACACCGCATACACCGTCCCCTCGCCGCCTACCCAAGGTGCTTTCCGCCAACCCTCATCCCGCAACGTGAGATCCACGATGAACCGCGCCACCTCCGTGCCGCTGTAGTCGCGGTGATTCCTCTCCCAGCCTTTCCTTGCGACCGCGATCCGCTCGGCATCCTGCGACGAGAAGTACCGTACTTTCTCCGCGAGGTCCTCCACCCCGTCGAAATAGACCAGCTCGTCCTCCGCATACAACCCTTCCAATCCGGCGCCGCGCGGGGTGAGCGTGAGGATGCCATTCCCCATCAGCTCCGCGATGCGGGAGGACGAATAGAGCGCCACATCCGTGCGGCGGGAAAGGTTCAGCGCCATCTTCGAGCGGCGGATGATCTGCTCCTTCTCCCAGCCGAAGATCCCCGGCTGATCGAGACAGCCATAGTAGCCGATGTGGAGTTCCGGCAGCGCTTGCTTCAGCTCCAACAGGAAGGCCCGGCGTCCCGGCTCGCCCTTGTCCCGACCGAAAAACAGCAGGTCGTGCTGCAACTCATCCGCCGGCGTCTCGAAGGCGCGGTGACACTCGATCCCCGCATCCACCGCGCTCGGGATGAAGCCCGCCGCGCAGGTGGCCGTGGCGAGTCCCTCCAGCAAGGATCCGCCGGTCGAACAGAAAAGCGCATCCAGCACCTCCAGCCGGTCGCGCAGGTGGCGGATCTCCTCCTCATCCCAGAGCGGGTCCACATACCACAGGCCGATCCGGATCTGCGGCAAGATCCGGCGGATCTCCCGCAGCGTCTCCGCCGTGATGTACTGCGCGTGCCCGAGGATCAGCAGGTCCGGGTGGACGTTCTTGCAGGTCTCGATCAGCGCCTTGTTCGCCCGACCCTTGCCGAAGGTCTTGCTCTTCGTCGGCGAGAGCATCCGCGCCCGGTCGTTGATCGAGAAGGGATACACGAAGTGCCCCAGCCGGATCAGGCCGTGGTGGATCTTCTGATCCTGGTTCCACAGGTGCGCGCCATCCTTGTCGAGCTGGAGGTTCGCGGCGTGGACGATGCGCATGGCGAAATTCCAAACTCGAAACTTCAAATTCCAAGTCTCAAATCCCCGGCCGGACATTTCCCGCATTTGGAGTTTGGAATTTAGAGTTTGGAATTTGAACCTCCCGTCGTGATCAAGGTCTGTCACGTCCTCGCCAGTGTCGGTGAAAAGGGCGGCTTAGAGAAAAACGTCATCGAGCTCGCCAACCGGCAGGCCGCGCTGGGTCATGCCGTGAGCGCGGTGGCGGACCCCACCATGCGCGAGCACTTCGCGCCGGAGGTGAATTTCACCCCGCATGCGATGGGCGGCGGACGGCTGAATCCCTTCAACCTGCTTGCCCTGCGCGCCAAGATCCTTTCAGCCAAGCCGCAGATCGTCCACGCCCATGCGAACAAGGCCGGGGGCATGGTCCGCTCGCTGCGCCGCTTCCTACCCGGGATCAAGCGGGTGGCCACGGTGCAGAACATCAAGAGCAGCAGCCGCCCCTTCCGCGACTACGATGCGGTCATCACCGCCTCCGCGCAGGTGAAGGATTCGCTCGGAGGCATCCCGGCGACGGTGATCTGGAACTCGATCGCTCCCCCGCCCCCGGGCACCAAGGAAGCGGCTCTCGCGACCAAGCCGCCCTTCCTCGGCCAAGGCGAACCCGTCTTCAGCACCGTCGGTCGACTGGTTCCGGCGAAGGGTATGGACCTTCTGTTAGAGGCGATGGCCCAGGTCCCCGGCTTCAAGCTCTGGCTCATCGGCGAAGGCCTCCAGCGGCCCCTGCTGGAAGAGCTGATCGCCAAGCACGCCCTTGCCGAACGCGTCTGGATGGCCGGGCATCGCGACGATGCGGTGGGCCTGATGGGTTGCTCGGATCTGTTCATCGTCGCCTCCCGCAATGAAGGCGGCCCCTACACGCTGGCCGAAGCCCTGCACATGCGCGTGCCGAGCATCGCCACCAAGGTCGGCTTCTCCCCCGAGTTCCTGCCGGCGGAAGCACTGATGGAAACGCACTCCGTGCCGGAACTCGTGCGCGGCCTGAAGCTCGCCCTCGCCGACCTGCCCGGCCTCAGGCAAAGGCTCGAGCCCTCTTTCGAGCTCATGTCCCGCGAGGTCACCTTGGAAGCGATGACCGACAAGATTCTCGGCGTTTACCGACTTGTTTTGGGGCAGTAAGCCCTGCCTTAAAAGCCCCGGCAGGGGCGGCAGACATTAGCCGGTGGCGTGAGCCACCGGAACAGCACGGGCAAGGCATGAAGTCCCGGCAGGGACGACACGGAGTCCATCGGAGTTGGCCCACGCATCACCCCGGGATGAGTTGACCCCGGCACTCGCGACTCTCTATCTCTATTTGCCGACTTCATGCCCTCCACCCATCTCTCACTTCACTTCCACGTGGTCTTCAGCACCAAGGACCGCATGCCTCAAATCTCCTCCGAGTGGCGGGAGAAACTCCATTCCTATATCGGCGGCGTGGTGAAGAATGCCGGAGCAATCCCCGAGGCTATCGGCGGCGTGGCCGATCACGTGCATCTTCTTCTCGGGCTCCCTGCGACACTCGCGTTGGCGGATATCATCCGCACCATCAAAGCGAACCTCTCGAAATGGATCCACGAAGAGATCGGTTTGGAGAAGTTCGCATGGCAGGAGGGATACGGTGCGTTCACCGTAAGCCCGGGCAATCGCGAGGCGGTCTCAAATTATATCGGGAATCAGGAAGAACATCATCGCACCCGCGGCTTTCAGGAAGAGTATTTGGAGTTCCTGAGGAAGGCCAAGGTGGGGTATGACGAACGCTTTCTCTGGTGAACTCCGTGCCGTCCCTGCCGGGACTCAGGAACCACCTCCTTCGATTCCGGTGGCTCACGCAACCGGCTAATATCTGCCGCCCCTGCCGGGGCTTGGACGTCCCTCTCCGGGACAATGAGGCCCTAGACCAGATGCGCCCCTTGCGCCGGACGTGACGCCAATATCTGCGGCTTGATGCCGGTGGCTTCCTCGTACTTCGCGGCCATGGTGGCGGCGATGTCGGAGGCGTGGCGGGATTCGCAGAGGGTCACGGTCGAGCCGCCGAAGCCGCCGCCGGTCATGCGCGCGCCGATCACGCCGCCGCTGCGACCGATCGCACGGGCGATCTCCACCATCAGATCAAGCTCCTTGCAGGAGACTTCGAAATCATCGCGCAGGGAGTCATGGCTGGCGGCCATCAAGGGACCGAGCGCTTCGTAATCGTTCTTCGAGAGAGCTTCCGCGGCGGCAACCGTGCGGGCGATCTCGCCGACGACGTGACGTGAGCGGCGGTTCACCGGATCGCCGAGCTGATCCCAGATCGCTTCGACATCGCCGGGGTTCACGTCGCGCCAGGACTTCTTGCCGAGCGCGGCCAGGCCGTCCTCGGTGTTCTTGCGGCGGGCGGCGTAGCCACCGTCGGAGAGTTCGTGGTGCACCATCGTGTTCGCGATCAGCACCGTGAGATCCGGATTCTCGAAGGGCACCAGCTCCGGCTCGCCCGTCATGCAGTCGATCAGGATCAGGCGGTTCGGCTTGCCGAAGGCGGAGGCGAATTGATCCATGATGCCGCAGGGCACGCCGGCGTAGTCATGCTCCGCCTTCTGGCACAGCAGCGCCTTCTCCTTCGTGTCGAGCACGGTATCGAGCAGGCCTTCCAGCAGGGTGGCCACGCAGCACTCCAGCGCCGCGGAGGAAGAGAGACCGGCACCGCGCGGCAGGGAAGAAAGCACGTAGGCATCGAAGCCCGGCAGGTGATGGCCGCGGTCCTGAAAACCCTGGAACACCCCGCGGATGTAGTTCGCCCACTTCGGCTCGGTGACTTGCTGCGGCACGTTCAATGGCAGCACCGCCGGCTCGCCACCGAGGGCGGTCACGACGCGGGCCTCGTTCGTTCCATTCAGGCTCGCGGCGATCACGATGTAGCGGTCGATCGCGAAAGGCATCACGAAGCCATCGCAGTAGTCGATGTGCTCGCCGATCAGGTTCACACGGCCGGGTGCCGCGGCGGTCACCGTGGCGTCGGTGCCGAAGTGTTCCTTCAGGCCGGCGGCGGCGTCGGCAGCAAGGTCGGAAAGCGAGGTGGCGATATCGATGGACATGGAAGCAGTGGGCAGATGCCCCGGGCCGGAAAGAAGTTCGCCGGAGCGCCCGAATGATGGGCGGTCCGGCGAAAATGGCAAAGCGTGATTGAGTCTGCGGGTAAGCTCCTTACCAGAAGATCACGTAGAGCAGGATGGTGGCGACGATGACGATTCCGCCCCAAACCTTCGCGGTTTTGGAGGATTCCAGCTGGATCAGGTCCGTCACCGGCAGTTTCACCGGCTCGCGCAGCGGATTCGCCAGCGTGAGGATGAAGCCGAGAACCACCACCGTCAGGAAGCAGAGGCCCATACGATCCACGTAGGACACGCTTGGTGCGAACCAGAGACCGTTATCCGCCAGCGCAGGCCCGATCCACTGCTTGATGGCGTAGTAAAGGACGGCATTCGTGAGGATACCCACCCAGCCGAAGTAGCGCGGGGTGCGCGGCGAGAGGAAACCGAAAAGGAAGACCGCCAGCACGCCCGGGCTGATGAAGCCCTGGAACTCCTGGATGAAGGTGAAGATGCCGCCGAACTTCGGATCGCCGAGCTGCGGCGCGATCAGGCAGGAGATCAGCACGAAGAGCAGGGTGAAGAACTGGCCCGCATACACGGTGGCCTTGTCGCTCATGTCCTTCTTCACCAGGTGGGTCAGGTCCATGGTCGCGATGGTGGCCGCGGAGTTCAGCATGGAAGCGAGCGAGGACACCACCGCACCGAAGATCGCAGCCAGCACGAACCAGGTCAGACCCGGGCGCATCAGGTTCCGCATCAGCGTCGGGAAGGCGGCATCGTAGTCGTAGCCGATCAGCTTGGTACCGGTCGGGATCAGCTTGGCTTGGGCGGCGGCCAGAGTGCCTTCGTTCAGAGCCAGCAGCTCCTTGGCACCGGCTCCGGCAGGGATATCGGTCGGAGCATCGGCCACGGCCGCATTGTGGGTGATGACCGCGGCGGCCTGTGCCGGGTCCGCAGCGGCGAAGTTCTCCGTGAAGGGATAGACCTTGTTGTTGGTGGAGCCCACCTCGGCCATCGTGGTGGCGTTCTTCTTCACCGCCTCGGCGCGCAGATCCTTGCTATAGAGGTTGAAGCAAAGCATTCCCGGGATCACCACCAGGAAAGGGATGATCAGCTTGAGCCCCGCGGCGAAGACGATGCCCTTCTGACCCTCCGCCAACGACTTCGATCCCAGCGTGCGCTGGACGATGTACTGGTTCAGGCCCCAGTAGAAACAGACCGGCACCCAGATGCCGAGCAGTAGCACGGTCCACGGCAATTCGGGGTCCTTGATCGGGCGCACCATGTGCAGCTTGCCGCCCGCCATGTTTTCTCCCTCGCGTGCTTCGCCTTCCCCGTTCTTCCCTTCATTGAGCAGCGTGAAGCGCTCCCAGGCACTGGCATTTTGCAGATCTTCCACCGTGGCGCTGGAGTTCGAGACCTTGGTGCCGATCAGTTCGTTCGGGTCGGCGCTTTTCAGGGCACCGAAGGCAAGCGACATCACGACGGCGCCGCCCACGATCAGACCAGCACCCCAGATCAGGTCGGTCCAGGCGCAGGCTTTCAGGCCGCCCACCAGCACGTATACGGCGGCGGAGATGCCGATGATCCAGCAGCCGATGGTGATGTCACCGAGATCGGCGCCCATCATCATGCGGCCTTGGAAGAAGACCGAGATCACCTTCGCACCGGAGTAGATCACGGAAGCGGTGGGCACGCCCACCAGGATGATCAGGGTGGCCACCGCCATCACGATCCGCGAGAAGAGCCCGTAGCGATACTCCAGGAACTCCGGGATGGTGTAGATGCCGCAGCGCAGCAGCTTCGGTAGGAAGACGAAGGCCACCAGCACCAACGCGATCGAGGACAACCACTCCCAGGAAGACACCGCCAGGCCCAGCCAGTTCGCGGCCTGACCCGACATGCCCACGAATTGCTCGGTAGAGATGTTTGCCGCGATCAGCGAGAAGCCGACCAGCCACCAGGTGAGGCCGCGACCGGCGAGGAAGTAGCCAGCGGCACCGCCCGACTCCGCGGCATCCGCGGATTCCTTCCGCCCCTGCCAGATGCCGAAGGCGATCACGCCGACGACGGCAACGAGGAAGAGGACCAGGTCCAAGGTGCCCATCTTACCGGCCTCCAGGCTGGTCTGGGCGAGCAGTGATAGCTGCGGGATCATTTGATATGAGGAATGGGTTTGCTAGGCGAAAAGAATTCTCGATACGAAAGCGGGGCTACCTTTCATGCGCGAAATGCGCGGAAAAGCAGCCCCGGTGGAATCTGGCGGGAGATCAGGCGCCCTTGCCCGCTCTCTTCGCGAAGAACAGCATCACGAGGCCGAAGATCAGCATGACCACGCCCCAGATCGTATTGACGGGGATGTTCAGCGATTTCTCGTACATCGCGTCACCCTTGGTGAAGAGGCCGTAGCCCGTGAGCATCACGCCGTAGATCGTGAAGACGTAGCCGATAGGAAGTCGGAGATCCATGGTAGGTAGGGTTTCGGGGTTCTTACCAGAAGATGTAGTTCAGGACGATCACGGCGACCATCACGAAGGAACCGAGAACGGCGGGACGCAGGATCCAGGTCTCGTTCTCGTCACGATGTTTCGGCGTGAGCGAGTAGACCAGGCCGCGGAGTTCGTCGTCGCTCTTCTCGCGCTTGGTGACGAGCGAGAGCACGGCGTTCACGATGAAGGTCACGCTGAAGGCCACGATGGCGATCCAGAAGTTCTGGGACATCTCCTTCGGGAATACGATCTCCGAGGCGATCCAGCCGCCCTTCACGCCCGGAGGATTTCCGGCCGCGATGCTCATGCCGTGGAAGACCACCGCCGCGGTCGTGCCGACCACCAGACCCCAGAAGGAGCCGGTGCTGTTCGACCGCTTGGTGAACATGCCGAGCAGGAAGGTCGCGAACAACGGCGCATTCACGAAGCCGAACACGAGTTGCAGGATCGACATGATGTTGTTGTACTTCGACGCCACCAGCGCGAAGCCCATCGAGGCGATGATGCCGAAGATCGTCGCATACTTGCCCATGCTGAGCAGCTGCTTGTCGGTCTGGTCCGGCTTCATGGTCTTGTAGAGGTCGTAGGTCCAGACCGTGTTGAAGGCCGTGACGTTCGCCGCCATACCGGACATGAAGGAGGCCATGAGCGCCGTCAGCGCGAGACCCAGCAGACCGTTCGGGAAGTAGTGGAAGATCATCGAAGGCAGCACCTGGTTGTAGTTATACACCGTGGCGCCCGCGTCGTTGAGCTTGGTCGGGATCGAGTAGCCGGGGGCAGGATCGCTGGTCAGAGCGTAGGCGATCAGGCCGGGCAGGATGACCACCGCCGGGAAGAGCATCTTGGGGATGGCGCCGATGATCGGCGTGCGGCGGGCCGCACCCATCGAGTTCGCGGCCAGCGCGCGCTGCACTTCCGCGAAGTTCGTGGTCCAGTAGCCGAAGGAGAGCACGAAGCCGAGGCCGAAGAGGATGCCGTACCACGGCACGCCCATGGGGTTCTCGGTGCCGCCGGTCTGTGCCCAGGAGTGCAGGGCGCCCTGGCCTTGCTCGGAGGCTTGCAGCTTCGCCACCAGGCCGTCCCAGCCGCCCACGTTCTTCAGGGCGATGTAGGCCAGCGGGGCGATACCGAAGACGATCATGAAGAACTGCAGCACTTCATTGTAGATGGCGGAGCTCAGACCGCCCTTCAGCACGTAGGCCAGCACGATCACCGAGGTACCGATCAGGCAGAGCGAGTAGTCCCAGCCGAGCAGCGCGTGCATCAGGTCCGCCAGCGCGTGCATCGAGATGCCGGAGGAGGCCACCGTCATGAAGGCGAAGGAGACCGAGTTGAAGACGCGCGTCGGTTCATTGTAGCGCATCTTCAGGTATTCCGGCACCGACTTGGCCTTGGAGCCGTAGTACATCGGCATCATGAAGACACCGAGGAAGACCATCGCGGGAATCGCGCCGACCCAGTAGAAGTGGGTGGTCATCACCCCGTATTCCGCACCGGAGGCGGCCATACCGATCAACTCCTGTGCGCCGAGGTTGGCCGAGATGAAGGCGAGTCCGCAGACCCAGCCCGGGATGGAACGGCCGGAGAGGAAGAAGTCCTCCGCGCTGTTCATGTATTTCTTCAGTGCGAAGCCGATGCCGAGGACAAAGGCCAGGTAGATCGCCATGATCGACCAGTCGATGAGGTGCAGGTCGGGTTTGGCCATCCCTTCGGTGGAAATGGCGCCGCCGGCGGCGGCAAGCAGCGGGACGAATTCGGATAACATCTTGGGTAGGGCGGGTTTCGCGGAGCGAGCGGCAGTTGAAGCGGGAGGGGCGCTTCCTATCAAGAGACGAGTGCGTGCGCCTCCCGGGAGGAAGGCGCACGCGGATGAATCGGATCGAGGGCTTATTCAGCCAGGAACTTGTGGACCATCGTGTGAGTGTAGGTCTCGCCGGGCTTCAGCACGGCGGAGGGGAACTCGGGATGGTTCGGAGCGTCCGGGAAGTTCTCGGTTTCCAGGCAGCAGGCGGTGCGGAAGGCGTATTTCTCGCCCTTCTTGCCGGCCACCTTGCCGTCCAGGAAGTTGCCGCCGTAGAATTGCACGGCGGGCTTGTCGGTGGAGATCTCCAAGACGCGGCCGCTCTTCGGATCCTTCAGGCGGGCAGCCAGGCGGATGCCCTTCTTCGGCGTGAGCACCCAGGCGTGGTCGTAACCGCCGCCGAGCTTGAGCGCTTCGAACTTGGTTTCCACGCGGTCACCGATCGCGGTCGGCTTGGTGAAATCCATCGGCGTGTCCTTCACCGGGTCCAGCTTGCCGGTCGGGATCAGGCCCGCGTCGGTCGGCAGATACTTGTCCGCATCCAGCATCAGGATGTGGTCGTTGATCGTGGTCTTCGGGTCGCCGCTGAGGTTCCAGTAGCTGTGGTGCACGATATTGAGCACCGTCGGCGCGTCGGTGGTGGCGGAGACTTCCCACTTCAGCTCGTTGGCCTCGGTGAGGGTGTAGGTCACCTTGGTGGTCAGGGTGCCGGGATAGCCTTCCTCGCCATCCGGAGAGACGTAGGTGAAGGCCACGGCATTCGCCTTCTCATCGGGCTCGGCCTTCCACATGCGCTTGTTGAAGCCGACCTTGCCGCCGTGGAGGTGACAGGGGATGCCGCCGGGCTCGTTGTTCGTGGCCAGGGTGTATTCCTTGCCGTTCAGGGAGAAGACGCCCTTCGCGATGCGGTTGCCGAAGCGGCCGACCGTGGCGCCGAAGTAGGGATTGCCCTCGGAGAGATAGCCCTCGGCGCTGTCGAAGCCGTGGGTCACGTCGGCGACCTTGCCGGCCTTGTCCGGCACTTCCATGGCCACCAGCGTGGCACCGAGGTCGGAAAGCTTGGCGCGCAGGCCGTTTTTGTTGGTCAGCGTATAGACCTTGGCCTCTTTGCCATCCGGGGTTTTTCCGAAGGATTCCATGGCGATTTTCTCAGCGGAAGCGGTTCCAATTTGGGCGGCTCCAGTAAGGGCGGCGGCGGCCATCAGCGTCATCAAAGGCTTGGTTTTCATGGGTTGCTCAAACGGGGTTGAAGGGTGGAACCGGTTAGGGATCGGTGTAAATGCCAAATCCCGTCCTCATCCTAGGTTCCTCCCATCCTCCGCTGAGGCCCGGGGACAAGCAAGGATTCCCTGTGTAAACAAGGCTGCCGCGTTTGGACCGGGAGCGGCACGATGGGAGGAAAGTGCGGATTCCGTCTTGTCGCCTTTTCGGGCGGTCTGACCTTCCTTTCTCAGGGAAGATTTCCTTGTCTCCCGGCGAGCCGGGGCGAGAAAGACGGCATGAGCCTCGACTTCCAGACCAGTCCGGACCCGGCCGCATGGCTCGATGATGTCCTCGCCGCCTTCAACTGCCAGACCGGCACCCTGCACAAGGCGGACGGCGGGTTCCTCGATCTGGTGGTGGCGAAGGGCGTGCCGGATTTCCTGCTGCCGAAGATCAGCCGCATCCCCTTCGGCAAGGGCATCGCCGGGGCCGCGGCGGAGCGCCGGGAGCCGGTGGAGCTCTGCAACCTGCAGGAGGACCTGGGCGATGTGGCCCGGCCGGATGCCCGCCAGACCCAAGTCTCCGGATCGCTCGCGGTGCCGGTTTTCGCCCCGGATGGTGAGCGTGTGCTCGGCACGCTGGGCGTGGGCATGCATGCGCCTCATGATTTCAGCGCGGATGAAAAAGCGCGGCTCGCGGCCATTGCTACCCAAGTCGGTGCGGTATGGAGTGCAAATTGAGCGCCGACATTGACCAGCGGGCTCTTCGCTCGTTAGATAGGGGCCATGACACCCGTCGGGGCCGCGAAGAAGATACTCGACACGATGCTGGGTCACCTCGGTTTCCACCCGGAAATCGAGGTCATCGACAGTGACGACGAGCCGTGCCTCCAGATCCATACCCCCCGCAGCGAGCTACTCATCGGCAAGGACGGGGAACGGCTGGACGACCTGCAGTACCTGGTGAACCGGGTGCTAAAGAAACACTTCCCGAAAGCGCCCCGCGTGCGGATCGACTGCGAACACTACCGCGCGATCCAGGAGGACAAGCTCGCCGCCGAAGTGCGCGGCGCGGCGGAAGCGGTGAAGGCCAGCGGCAAACCTTTCAAGATGCGTCCGCTGAACGCCTACTACCGCCGCCTGGTGCACAACGCGCTGGTGGATGAGACGGAAGTGGAGAGCGTTTCGCCCGGCGGCGACGAGCGGCTGAAGCGCATCATCATCCGCCCCCGCGGCTCCGGCCCGGCGGAGGGCGAGGGCGAGAGCACCACTTCCGAATGAAACGCTTCCTTTTCGACTGCGGCACCCGCGATCCCCTTGCCTCCACCGGTCTCCTCGTCCTGCGCGCGAGCTTCGGGCTCATGATGCTGTTCGGCCACGGCATCGTGAAGTGGCAGAACTACCCGGAGATGCTGAAGATGTGGAATGTGACCCCGGCGATCTGGCCGCTCAGCACGATGAGCGCGCCGATGAGCTTGATGGCCACCATCGGCGCGGAGGTCTTCGCCTCGGCCCTGCTCGTGCTCGGCCTGATGACCCGCCCGGCGGCCTTCATCCTCGGCTTCGCGATGTGCGTGGCAGCCTTCCAGGTGCATGCGCTGGATCCCTTCTTCTCGAAGGGCGGCGCGGCCAAGGAGATGGCGGTGCTCTACCTCATCCCGGCCTTCGTGCTGATCATCACCGGCGGCGGCCAATGGTCGCTGGATGCCGCGCTCCACAACGACGACAAGCGCCGCCGCAGGCGGTGAGCGATGAGCAAGGAGCAGAGAGCATGGAGATAGAGTTCTTGGCTTCAGCCTCTTTCTCTCCGCTCCAAGCTCCAAGCTCCAAGCTCCAAGCTCCGAGCTCTCCGCTCCTCATGGAAACCCATCGACTCGTCCTGCCGGAGGACCTGAACCACTTCGGGTTCCTCTTCGGCGGGCGGCTGCTAGCATGGGTCGATGAAGCCTGCTGGATCGCCGCCTCGCTGGATTACCCGCACTGCCAGTTCGTCACCATCGGCATGGACAAGGTGGAGTTCCACTACTCCGTGCGGCAGGGCACGATCCTGAACATCCGTTGCGAGAAGCAGCGCGAGGGGAATACCTCCGTGAGCTATCGCGTGGACGTCTTCGACCGCCGGAATCTCCACGCCCCGCCGATCTTCAGCACGGGCATCACCTATGTGAGCGTGGATGACGCGGGCCGGAAACGTCCGATCCGGTAAGGGCACCGGCAGGAGGCTCCCCCCTGTCCTTTCCACGGACTTGATCCGGATAGGGAACCATCGATGCTCTTGGTGTCGATATGGGTCACTGCGTTACAGCCCTCATTGCGAATCAGAACATCTCCGCCTATCTCCGCGAGAATCACTCGCTGGCAGCTGTGGACTTGGGGAAGGGTTGGCATCTGGTGCCGTTGGATGACGATGATCTCGACAATCTGGGTCTGGATTTCAGCACGGTCCTAGACGGGTTTAATTACCTTTCTCCAAGTCTGAGGGACTTCATGATCGAGCTCTCGGGCCTCGGGGCTCTCGCCTACGTCGAAACGGAGTATTTCGGCGGGGAAGGTGGTCAGGCGGCAGCTGCCTTCAAGGAGGGCAGGCTGCTCGCCACCCCCTCTGCCGAAGAGCGGGCTATCAACCGTGCTTTGCGGTCCATCGGGATCTTCGCGCCGGAAGGGCTCGACGAATTTGATCACATCGGTCTTTCCCGCCATCGCCACACCTCCGACTGGAAAGAGGCTGCCAGCGAGGCAAAGGCATGAGTGAGTTCACAGACAGGGGACCAGCAGTTAATGGATCGGCTGAAGGCTAATGCCGTTAAGGACTCATTTTTGAAGAGCAGTCCGTAAGGAGCTTCGGACAAATTGACCACGGATTATACGGATTATACGGATCTAGCGGATTACGCGGATGAGGCTGTGTTGGCTCCGCGCAAAGAGACTCCCATTCGAGATCCTTCAGATCCTGTCTTTGAATCCGTCCAATCCTCTAAATCCGTATAATCCGTGGTAAATGGGGTCTACCAGCCCTTAACGGCATTGGGCTGAAGGCGGTGCTTGCTGACCGAAGCGGACGACGCGAGTATTCATTCGATTGTGAAAAGACTCCTCCCCATTGCAGCAGGTTTCTGGGTCCTCGCCGCGCAGGTGTCGGCCGGTGGTCCGGTGATCCGGACGAACGATCTTCCGGCGGGCTCGGAACTTCGTAAGGACCTGTCTTGGGAGACGGAGAACAAGCAGTTGGAGGCGAGGATTCTCAAGCTGATCCCACTGGGGACCGCGGAAGGCGATGCCAAAGAGTTCTTCAAGAAGCACATGCCTCCGAAGACACAAAGGTCTTCGACGAGGGTGGAATCGCCAAGGATCTCCCGGAAAACCTGCTCAACAGGCCTTATACCTCGTATCGCATCTACAGCGAATACCACCCGCTCAATTTAAGTTTGCAGTGGATCGTGGTTCTCTTCTTCTTCGAGCAAGGGAAGCTGGATCAAATCCACATCGCGCGGTGCGCGGTGTCTGCATAGACTCGGTCGAGCTCGCTGCCTTGGACGCGGCGCGAGCTACCGGATCGAGGCGTCCGAAGACCTCGAAACTTGGACCACCATCGAGAGGGGGATCAGCGGCAGCGGGGTCCTGGCCAGCCGCCTCTACAGCTTGAAGGAACACGGGAAGCGCTATTTTCGGGCGAAGCGGGAGTGAGGCAGTTATCTTCCGCCCCATTGGCACTGAAGATCACGCTGCACGTTCAAAACATTGAAAGTCCGCGCAGTTTCGGGACGTTTTAGGGTCGCCTCGTGTCGTATTCCCGCGTCATTCTCCTGAGCCTTGCCAGCGCCCTGCCGGGTGCGGCGGATTCGTTTTCAGACAAGGCCACGCCCTTGCTCTCAAGATATTGCTACGACTGCCACGGCGAGAAGAAGCAGAAGGGCGGGATCGAGGTGCATCACCTGACCTCGCAGGAGGCGGCCTTCAAGCAGCACCGCTTCCTCGAAAACATCGCGAAGCAGGTGGAGGACGGCGACATGCCGCCGGATGACGAGGACTTACTGCCCACCCCGGAGGAACGCGCCGCGCTGGTCGATGAGATCCGCGGCGTGCTGAAGAAGCTGGAGAGCGGCAGCTTCCCGCGCAATCCGGGGCGCACCACCGTGCGCCGGCTGAACCGGAACGAGTATAACAACACCGTCCGTGATCTCTTCGGCATCGATTTCCAACCCGGGAAGGACTTCCCCTCGGATGGCGCGGGCGGCGAGGGATTCGACAACGTGGGCGATGCGCTCTTCGTGCAGCCCTCGCTGATGGAGAAATACCTGTCCGCATCGAAGCGGATCATCACGGCGATCTACGAGGACCCGAAGAAGCGCGAGCGGGTGATCCTGGCGAAGCCGGGCGACAAGACGACGCCGGAACAAGCGGCACGCACGGTGCTGCTCACGCATGCCTCGCTGGCCTTCCGCCGACGTGTGACGGATGAGGATCTCGCGCCGCTGCTCGCGGTCTTCGGCAAGAAGCTCTCGGAAGGTGCCGCCTATGAGGATGCGCTGCGCCCGCCGCTGCAATCGCTGCTGCTGCACCCCGCCTTCCTGTTCCGCATGGAGGACGATCAAGCGGGCAAGGCAGAGTGGAAGGTGAACGACTTCGAGCTGGCCACCCGGCTCTCCTATTTCCTCTGGGCCTCGATGCCCGACAAGCCGCTGCTGAAGCTGGCGAGCGAGGGCAAGATCTCCGATCCTGCGGTGCTGCGCGCGGAGACGCTGCGCATGCTGGCCGACAAGCGCTCGGAGACGCTGGCGCGGCACTTCGCCGGGCAGTGGCTGGGCTTCGAGGAACTGCGCGAGGTGGCGGAGCCGGATCCGAAGCGCTTCCCCACCTTCACCCAGAGCCTGCGCGTGGCGATGTATCGCGAGTCGGTGGAGTTCTTCAATCACCTGATCCAGGCGAACCGCCCGGTGAGCGACTTGATCCATGCCGACTACACCTTCGCGAACGACGAATTGGCGAAACACTATGGCATCGGCGGCGTGAGCGGATCGCAGATGCAAAAGGTGTCGCTCACCGATGCGAACCGCGGTGGCGTGATCGGCCAAGCCTCCATCCTCACGGCCACCTCGCTGCCGCTGCGCACCAGCCCGGTGAAGCGCGGCAAGTGGATCCTGGACAACCTGCTCGGCACGCCCCCTCCCCCGCCGCCACCGGATGCAGGCGTGCTGCCCGGCGATGACAAGTCGCCGCAGGGACTGTCCTTCCGCGAGACGTTGGAATTGCACCGGCAGAAGGCGAGCTGCGCCGGCTGCCACGCGAAGATCGATCCGCTGGGCTTCGGCTTGGAGAACTTCGATGCGATCGGCCGCTGGCGCACGACCGACGCGAACGGTGCGCCGATCGACTCGAAGGCGACCATGGAGGGCGGCATCAGCTTCTCCACCCCGGCGGAGCTGAAGAAGTTGCTGCAGGGATCGGACGAGCTTTTCCTTCGAAACCTCGCCCGCAAGATGCTAGCCTATTCGCTAGGCCGGCCGCTGGAGTATTACGATGAGCCGGTCGTGAGCGACCTCGTCGGCAAGCTCCGCAAGGATGACCTGAAGATGCAGTCGCTGATCCTGGCGATCGTCGAGTCCCACCCCTTCCAGAACCGCAGCGCGAAGAGATGATCCCGCTAAGACGCCACCTCCTGCGACCGCTGCGGCATCCCGAGTTCACGGGACCGGGCATGCTGTGTCTGGCTGTCGGGAGCGCGTTTATCGGCTACGCATGGGCGATCCAACCCGTGGCCGAGGCCTTGTGGATCGGAGGCCTGCTGCTTGTCACCGGAGCGGCTCTCCTGCTCCAGACTTGGGTGGGCACGGCGTTGTTCATAGCGGTCTTGGCGCTCTGCTTGATCGACGGGAACGGACGCATCGAATGGACAGGAATGGGAGTGATTCGCCTCGCGTCAGGATTGGTCTTCGTCGCTTCCATGGTCCATTGTGTGATCGAACAGATCACTTACCTTCGTTTCCGCAGGAAGCATCGCATCGCTGAGATTTGAGTTCATAACCCTATTCATCATGGCCAATATCCAATCCCAGAAGTGGCTGATGCCGCGCCGCAGCTTTCTCCGCGGTGCGGGGGCCACGCTCGCGCTGCCTTTCCTTGATGCGATGCGGCCGCTGATGGCGGCGGGTTCATCGGCCTCGCTGCCGGTGCGGATCGCGCTGCTCTATATGCCGAACGGCGTGCGCGCGGATCGCTGGACGCCGGAAGGCAAGGGCAAGGGATTCAAGCTTTCCCCCATCCTCTCGCCGCTGGAGAAGCACAAGCAGGACCTGCTGGTGCTGACCGGCCTGCAGAACAAGGCCTCCTTCACCGGCGACGGCCACTATGTGAAGACCGGCGGCTGGCTGACCGGCACCACGATCACCAAGACCACCGGATCGGACATCGCCGCGGGCGGGATCTCGATGGACCAGATCGCCGCGCAGCATCTGGGCCGCGATACCAAGCTGCCTTCGCTGGAGCTCGGCACGGAGCCGGTGGCCACCGGCATCGACACGAACGTGAATTACACGCGGCTCTACGCCTCGCACATCTCGTGGAAGACCTCGACCGTGCCCCTACCCTGCGAGATCAACCCGCGCGTGGCCTTCGACCGCCTCTTCCGCAGCCGCTCGAAGGGTGGCGAGAAGCAGGCCGCCGATGACAAGTCGGTGCTGGATCTGGTGAGCACGGATGCCAAGCGCCTGCAGGCGAAGCTCGGCCAGGCGGACAAGAACAAGCTGGAGCAGTATCTGGAGTCCATCCGCGAGGTGGAGCGCCGGATCGAGGCGGAAGCCGCATCGCTCGGAGCGGGTGAGAACCTGCCGCCGGAGCTGCTCAAAAAGCTGGACGAACTCGACAAGCGGATCTCGAAAGGCATGGGCAAGGCGACCCGCGAGGAGGAGCTGAACTCCCGCCCGCGCTTCGACCACGGCGAGCACTGCCGGATCATGATGGACCTGATGGTGCTGGCCTTCTGGTCGGACTCCACGCGGGTATCTTCCTTCATGTTCGGCAACGACGTGACCGGCCGGAACTTCTCCTTCCTGGAAGGCGTGAACGGCGGCCACCACGATCTCTCCCACCACAGCAACGATCCCGGCAAGCTGGACCAGTACGAGAAGATCAACCGCTGGCACGTGGAGCAGTATAGCTACATGTTGGACCGCATGAAGGAGATCAAGGAGGGCGACGGCAACCTGCTGGAGCGCTCGATGGTCGCCTTCGGCTCACCGATCCGCGACGGCAACGCGCACGATCCGAAGAACGTGCCGATCGTCATCGCCGGGGGCTCGAAGCTCGGCCTGAACAACGGCACTCACGAAGTCTATGATGAAGGCACCCCGCTGTGCTCGCTGTGGCTGGGCATGCTCGACAAGGCCGGGGTAAAGGCGAAGGAGCTGGGTGATGCGAGTAGCGCCCTTAGAGGAATCGGCTGACGCGCCAGCGCCCGGGAGCGCGGAGCCTCCGGCCCGCAGAAGCTACCTCGAACTTCGTCTACTCCCAGGCCCTTGAGGCGATCTCGAGCTCCTCAGTAGGGATACGCAGCAAGGGCTCCTTCTGCGGGCCGGAGGCTCCGCGCTCCCGGGATGGCAATTGACCGTCAATCCGCGTTTCAAACCTCAATTTCTCCCAAGATTCCAGAGGGGAACTCGTTAGGGTGCCGCACGCTCTTCTCCGGGGCTGCGCGACTCTAACAGAAATTACCGATGCCCCTGCGCGACCCGCTCCCCCTAATCCCCTCAATCCTAGCAGCTTCCTTCATCACCGCCCCCCTACTGGCCCAATCCACCGAACCCGATGCTCTCAAAGAGATCGTGGTGAAGGCCCGGGACGATCGCGGCGCGGTCGCACAAATTGCGGAAGCACCGACAAAAACAGACACCCCGCTGATTGAAACGCCGCAATCCGTGTCCGTGGTGAGCCGGGCGGAGATCGAGCGCCGCGGGGCGCAGAGCGTGGCGGAGGCCTTGGGCTACACGCCCGGCGTGGTGATCGGCGTGGGCGGCGAGGACAGCCGTTTCGACGACATCCTGATCCGCGGCTACGATGCGGGCAGTACTTCCACCAACATGTATCGCGACGGCCTGCGAGTGCCGGCCGGCGGCCAGTGGACGCGCACGCAGTTCGATATCTTCGGGCTGGAAAGCATCGAGGTGCTGAAGGGTCCCTCCGCCGTGCTCTTCGGCCAGGTGGCGCCGGGTGGCTTGGTGAACATGACCAGCAAGCGCCCGACCGCGGAGCATCGCGGGATGGTCTCCACCCAGTACGGCAGCTTCGATACCTGGCAGGCGGCGGCGGATATCAGCGGCCCGATCGATGGCGATGGCCAGTTCCTCTACCGCATCGCCGGCCTCTATCGCGATGGCGGCTCGCAGATCGATCACACCGACTTGGAGCGCAAGTTCATCGCGCCCTCCTTCACCTGGAACATCAGCGAGGACACCTCGCTCACCGTCCTGGCAGCGTATCAAGAGGACCGCGGCGGCTCGACCTTCCAATTCCTGCCGGTGGCGGGCACGCTCTACCCTGCGCCGCTTGGCTACATCCGCCGCGAGAACTTCCTGGGCGAGCCGACTCACAACACCTACGAGCGGGACCAATGGTCGCTGGGCTACGAGCTGAAGCACCGCTTCAACGAGCACCTGAGCTTCGTCCAGAATGCGCGCTTCTCCGATAACAGCACCTTCTACGAAGGGGTGGTGGGCGGCACCCGCGGGGCGGCGCTGCTGCCGAATGCCGCCGGAGTGTGGACCCGCCGCGCCGTGCGGGGCATCGGCGATGCGCACAACTTCACGATCGACTCGCGGCTGCAGGCGGACTTCAGCACCGGACCGATCGAGCACACGCTCATCGGCGGCTTCGATTACCTCCGCACCGGCTGGACGCACCTGCGCACCGGCCGCACGACGACGCCGATCAATATCTTCCTGCCGATCTACACCGGCGTGACCGGCCCCTTCACCGCGCAGGTGGGGCAGGACACGGTAGAGAGCCAGCACGGCATCTACATCCAGGACCAGCTCAAGTGGGGCGGCTGGCATCTCACGCTCGGCGGGCGGCGCGATAGCTCGGACATCGAGCTGCACAATACCCTGACCAATGCAGTGAGCCGCACCAGCAGCCACGCGGATACCGGTCGCGCGGGCCTGCTCTACCTCTTCGATAACGGCATCGCGCCCTATGCGAGCTATGCCACCTCCTTTGAGCCGGTGGCCGGCACGGATGCGAATGACGTTCCCTTCGATCCCTCCGAGGGCGAGCAGGTGGAGATCGGTGTGAAGTACCAGCCGAAGAATTTCAACGCGCTCTTCACCGCTTCCGCTTTCCAGTTGAACCAGGAGAATGTGCTGACGCTGGATCCGAACGATCCGCTCTTCCAGACGCAGACCGGCGAGATCGAGCTCCGCGGCATCGAGCTGGAAGCGAAGGTCGCGCTGACGGAAGGACTGGCCGTGACCGGCGGCTGGACCTTCATGGAGTCCGAGATCCTGCGGAACAACGACGGCAACCAGGGCAACGACTTCATGAACGTGCCCTCGAACACCGGCTCGATGTGGGTGGACTACACCTTCCAAGGCGGCCCCCTCGAAGGCCTCGGCATCGGCACCGGCGTGCGCTACGTGGGCGACCGCTTCGGCGACAATGCGAACACCTACCGCATCCCTTCCTACACGCTGATCGATGCGGGCATCCGCTACGATCTGGGCAAGCTCTCCGGTGCGCTGGAAGGCGCACGCATCGCGCTGACCGGCACGAATCTGGCCGACAAGGTCTACGTGGCGAAGGCCGAGACCAACATCTCCGCGAACTACGGTCCGGGCCGTGCGCTGAACCTGAACCTGAGCTATCACTGGTAATGATCCGACATCTCATCCCGCTTCTCCTGCTCTCCACCACCCCGCTGCTGCATGCCGCGGAGGAGCCGGTGGTGAAGCCCTACGAACTCGCGCGAAGCGAGGAATTCACCCTGAAGTCCGCCGCGGGTAAGGAATACCGCATCATGGTCTCCCTGCCTGAGGGCAAGGCACCGGAAGGCGGCCACGCGATCACCTACCTGCTGGATGGCGACGATCTCTTCCCGGTGGTGACCAGCGTGCTGCGCCTGCAGGCAGGCACGGGGAAGCTCTCAAAGCACAACGGCATTGTGCCCGGCATCGTGGTGGGCATCGGCTACAACGGCGAGTCGCGGCGCGACTTCGACTACACGCTGGATGCACCGCTCGGCCCGCCGGAGACCTATGTGAATGGCAAGCCCTACCCGCCGCGCCCCGGTGGCGGTGCGGAGGAGTTCTACAAGTTCCTGAACGACGAGCTGCGCCCGCTGATCACGAAGCGCTACACGCCGGACCCGCAGCAGCAGACGCTGATGGGGAATGGCTATGGCGGGCTCTTCGCGCTGCACGTGCTTTTCACACGACCGGAGGCCTTCCAGACCTACATCGCCTCCAGCCCCTCGATCTGGTGGAACAACCGCTACATCTTGGAGGAGGAGAAAGCCTTCACGGAGAAGCTGGCGGGCAAGCCGGTGAACGCGAAGCTGGTGATGACCGTGGGCGAACTGGAGCAATCGCTCACGCAGATCGAACACGCCTGGCCGGAGAGCGAGCGCGAGGAGCATCGCCTGAAGGTCACGCGGCGGAAGATGGTGGATAACACCCGCGAGCTTTCCTGGCGTCTCGGTGCCTTGTCCGACAGGGGGCTGAAGACGGAGATGAAAGTGTTCTCCGGCGAGAGCCACAAGTCGGTCATCCCGATGGCCGTGAGCTACGTGCTGCCTTTCGCTTTTCCCCCGGCGGGATAGTCCGCAGCGCTCTGGTAGCGTGTGCGGAGGAAGCGACCCTCGCGGGCCTACGGGGCATCGCGAGGGTCGCTTCGGATTTTATGAGGGCCTCTTGCTACTACGGGGTGGCATCAGAAGCCCCGGCAGGGGCGGAAGATATTAGCCGGTGGCGTGAGCCACCGGAAAGGAAGGGCTGAATCATTGAGTCCCGGAGGGACGACACGGAGCCACGTTAGGAAAGCGGTCCCCAATCCCCTTCCGCATCGACCGGCTCGCGTCACAGCTGGGCTAAACGGGACAGATTGACTCGATTCCTGTCGATCCACTATTTCTCATTCACCCGCCTCGATGCCTTCGACCCATCTTTCACTACATTTCCACGTGGTCTTCAGCACGAAGGATCGGATGCCACAAATCTCCCCGGAATGGAGGGATCGCTTCCACTCTTACATCGGGGGCTTGGCAAAGAATGCAGGTGTTGTCCCGGAATCCGTGGGAGGCGTGGCGGACCATGTGCATCTCCTCTTGGGATTGCCGGCAACAGTCGCATTGTCCGACTTGATCCGGGCGATCAAAGCCAACTCCTCGAAGTGGGTCCACGAAGAGATCGGGATGGAAAAGTTTGCGTGGCAGGAGGGCTACGGGGCATTCACCGTAAGCCCGGGGAATTGCGAGTCGGTGGCGAACTACATCGCGAACCAAGAGGAGCATCATCGCACGCGCGGGTTTCAGGACGAGTATCTCGAATTCTTGAAGAAGGCGGGCGTGGCATATGACGAACGCTTCCTCTGGTGAACTCCGTGTCGTCCCTCCGGGACTCGGTGATCCTGTCCTTCCTTTCCGGTGGCTCACGCTACCGGCTAATCTCGGCCGTCCCTGCCGGGACTTGATGAGCGGAACAGAAGCCAGTGCTTCCATCGCCCGCCGCAAGCTGCCAGCATCGTCACCCATGAAACCTGTCTGCTACGCCCTCCTTCTCGCTCTCGCCGCTCTTTCTACCGGCTGCATCGTCCGCGAGACCGTGACGGAGCATGGCGAGGTGGTGTCCGACAAACTGAAGGTGGAGGAGCCATTCGAGAAAAAAGAGGTGCCGACGCTCTAGAACCGTGGGCTCAGCTAAAGAGTTCCCGCATTACCTTCGCCATCCCGGCCCGGTCGAGGCGATGGGCGGAGATATCGATCATCGGTTGGTAAAGCTTCATAGGGTCGATTCGGGTGGTATCGACACCATTGCACTCCAAGAAGATCAGGGCACTAGCGGCGGCAGTCCGTTTGTTGCCATCGATGCAGGCTTGGGCCTCGGCGATGTGGAAGGCATACGCGGCAGCAATCTCGAACAGGTCGCCTCGGAGGTAATGATAAACATTGCGTGCCTGCATCGCCGCAGATTCGAGGCCGCCGGGATCCGCGATTCCTGCGGCACCGCCATGCTCCGCCAAAGATCGACGGTGGATCGCCTCGACGTGGTCCAAGCTCAGGAAAAAGGGTTCCTCCGCCATCGCGACTAGCGGGCGAGCTTATCAAGGAGTGGCGCGTGGTGGTCGAAGACCTTGTCCATCGCCTCGCGGACCCTGCTAGCCGGGATCTCGCGCTCGCCCCGGCGCGCGTCCATCCAAGCGGCGAGTTCGGAGAACTCCTCCGGACGCAGCTTCTCGATCGCGGCTTCGATTTCGGCCAATGTGCTCATGGAACGCGGGAAGCTAGCATGGCGGGGCCCGGCTTTCAATCCCCGCTTCCCATGCCATGAGGAAGCTCGGGGGGCAAATGGAGGGCCCGGGCCCCGGGTCCCGGCCCCCTGCGACATCTCCCCCCCTCCCCACCTTTGACACTTGCCACCCTGCCGGGGGGTTTTCACAGTCCGCCCGTTCATGAGCGACTCGCCTTCTTCGCACCAGGTCTGCATTGCCGGGACCGGGAGCTACGTGCCGGAAAAGATCCTGACCAACGAGGACCTCGCCAAAATCGTGGATACCTCGGACGAGTGGATCCTCAGCCGCACGGGCATCCGCGAGCGGCGGATCGCGGCGGAGGGCGAATTCACCTCCCACATGGCGGCCAAGGCCGGGATGAAGGCGCTGGAGCAGGCGGGCATCACGGCGGACGAGGTGGAACTCATCATCGTGGCCACGATCACGCCGGACACCCTGACCCCTGCGACGGCTTGCTACGTGCAGCAGCAGATCGGGGCGCTGGGCGCGGTAGCCTTCGACATTTCGGCGGCCTGCTCGGGCTTCCTCTACGCGATGAAGATCGCCAAGCGGCTGATCTCCGACGGCGCTTTCTCGAACGCGCTGATCATCGGCGCGGAAAAGCTTTCCACCTTCGTCAATTGGGATGACCGCACCACCTGCGTGCTCTTCGGCGATGGCGCGGGCGCGGCAGTGCTGCGTCGTGCGGAGCCGGAGGAGGGCTCGATCCTGGCCACGGAGATGGGCACGGACGGTCGCCTGACCCACCTGCTGAATATTCCCGGCGGTGGCTCGGCCTGCCCGATCACGAAGGAGAACGTGGGCCAGCACCTGGCCGCGCTGACGATGATGGGCAAGGAAGTCTTCAAGCACGCGGTGAACCGCATGAAGGAATCCGCCGAGAAGGTGATCGAGCGCGCCGGCCTGAAGCCGGAAGACATCGCGCTGGTGGTGCCGCATCAGGCGAACCTGCGGATCATCGATGCGATCGCGGACCGTCTGGCGGTGCCGCAGGAGCGGGTCTTCGTGAATCTGGAGAAGTATGGCAATACCTCCGCGGCGGCAGTGGCCATCGCGCTGGATGAGGCGAACCGCTCCGGGCTGATCAAGCGCGGCGACAATGTCGTGATGGTGGTCTTCGGTGCCGGCCTGACCTGGGCTGCGGCGGCGGTGAGGTGGTGAGGTAGGCAGGCGCAGCCTGCTGCCGTGAAGCCGTAGGGCGAGTTGCGGGCTTCTCTCCGGAGAGGTGTAGGACTACTCGGAGCTCGCTTGGTGTGGAGGCACGGCACATCGGGGCTAGGGATGATCGAGAATGTGAAGGGCATCCACCCTTGCGCCGCAGCAGGCTGCGTTCGCGAAAGCGGCAGCAGGCTGCACGCAGTCCAAGGCGGCTGCGCCGCGATGGAACCAAGCCCACCAAAAACCAATCCCCGGCCCGGCTCCTGCTTACCGCGCGGCTCCGTGTCATTTCCCGGGTTGATTCCCGTGCTTTACGGCGCGGACACAGCTCCCTAGCTTCCGCGCCAAGCTCCGGTCTCCCGTCCTGATAAAACCATCATGTCCACCTACCGCACCTCCGCCATCGACACCGACAAGATGCCGCCCGGCATCCCCTACATCATCGGCAACGAAGCGGCGGAGCGCTTCTCCTTCTACGGGATGCGGACGATCCTGGTGGTATTCATGGTGCAGTACCTGCACCTGATGGATGGCGCGGAGTTGAAGGGCATGTCGAAGGCGGAGGCGATGGTGTACTACCACAACTTCACCGGCTGGGTTTACTTCACGCCCCTCATCGGCGCGCTGATCGCGGATATCTTCATCGGTAAATACAGCACGATCTTCTGGCTCTCCCTCGCCTACTGCATCGGCCACGGCTGCCTGGCGCTGATGGGCACCACCGGGGATGCCGTGACCTGGATGATCGCCGGTCTCATCTTCATCTGCATCGGCGCGGGGGGGATCAAATCCTGCGTGGCGGCCCACGTGGGCGACCAATTCGGGAAGAACAACCAGCACCTGCTGACGCGAATCTACAATTGGTTCTACTTCTCGATCAACTTCGGCTCCTTCTTCTCGACCGCGCTCACCCCCTGGCTGCTGGTGAAGCACGGCCCGCACTGGGCCTTCGGCGTGCCCGGCGTGCTGATGGCGATCGCCACGCTGATGTTCTGGCTGGGCCGGAACAAGTTCGTGCACATCCCGCCGGCCCGTTCGCGCTTTTTCGATGAGGCCTTCTCCCGCGATGGCCTGGTGGCGCTGGGCAAGCTGATCCCGCTCTTCCTCTTCATCGCCGTCTTCTGGGGCCTCTACGATCAGACCGGCTCCTCCTGGGTGCTTCAGGCGCAGCAGCTCGACCTGCAGCCGCTGCCTTTCTTGGATTGGAAGTTCGAGGCCTCCGCGGTGCAGGCGGTGAATCCGATCCTGATCCTGCTCTACATCCCACTCTTCAATTACCTGATCTATCCGGCGGTCGACCGCGTCTTCAAGCTGACGCCGCTGCGCAAGCTGGCGATCGGCCTCTTCCTGATGGCGATCTCCTTCTGGCTGGTGGGCTGGGTGCAGGGCCGGATCGATGCGGGCGAAAGCCCCTCGGTGCGCTGGCAGATCGCCTGCTTCATAATCATCACCGCCTCGGAGGTCATGGTCTCGATCGTGGGCCTGGAGTTCGCCTACACGCAGGCACCCAAGACGATGAAGTCCTGGGTGGTGGCGCTCTTCTACATGGCGGTGTGGGCAGGCAATCTGGTGACGGCGAAGATCAATCACTACATCCAGATCCCGAGCGCCGCGAGTGCGCAGCTCACCACCGCGATCAAGAGCCTTCCCGCCGATTGGAAGGACTCGCCGCGCAATGTCGTGCTGCCGGGCTTCGACGGCCAGACCGGCACGGATGACGATTTCATCCAGCACCTCACCTCCGGCAAGCCGGACACGCTGGAGATCCCGGGGCAGGCCGCCTATGCCAGCGCCGCCGCCACGATCGAAGCGGAAGCACGCGCGAGCGGCGACAAGCTGCCGGCCGAGGATGCGCCCCGCACGCTGGGCAAGGACCCCTGGGGCAATCCGATCCAATACAAGATCATCGACTCCACCCACTTCCGCCTGATGAGCGATGGCCCGGAGAAGAAGGCAAACAACCAGTGGAACCAAGGCGTGATCGTGACGGTGAAGAAGCCGGAGGCGGCCGGCACCGGCGATACCTGGCTGGAGCGCCGCAAGAAGGAGCTCGGCATCCCGGAAGAGAAAGCCACCACGGAAACACTCTATAGCAGCGAGACCTTCTCCGGCGGGCAGACGAAGCTGGAGGGCCAGGACTACTTCCAATTCTTCACTTGGCTCATGCTCGGCACCGCGATTGTCTTCGTGCCCTTCGCGCTGGCCTACCGGCCGAAGACCTACCTGCACGACTGAGCCTCTCCGTGATCACCGATTCCCACTGCCACCTCGCGAGCCACAAGTTCTCCACCGCGGAAGTCCCAGAACTGATCGCCCGCGCGCAGGCGGCAGGCGTGACGAAGATGGTGAGCCTGGTGACCGGGCTGGATGACTTGGATGCGAATCTCGCGATCGCCGCGGCACATCCGGAAGTGTCGGTCTGCATCGGCATCCATCCCTGCGAGGTTCACGAAGCGCCGGACGATGCGGTCGAGCAACTGCGGCCGCATGCCGCGGACCCGCGGGTGTGCGGGATCGGCGAGACCGGGCTCGATTACTATCACCCCGCTCCGGAGGGCTGGGAGACGGAGGCCTATCGCCAGCGCCAGCGGGATTTCCTGGAGCAGCACTTCCAACTCGCGGCGGAATGCGGGCTGAACGTGGTGATCCACACGCGCGATAGCAGCGGCGATGCTTCCTTCCAGGATGCGCTGGCGATCTACAAGAGACATGCCGGGCAAGTGCGCGCGGTCTTCCACTGCTTCATCGGGCCGGAAGCGAATGCGCGCGAGGTGATCGCGCTCGGCGGGCTGGTATCCTTCGGCGGCGTGGCCACTTTCAAGAACGCGGCGGACGTGCTGGCCACCGCGCTGGCACTGCCTGCGGAGAGCTTCATGCTGGAAACGGACTCGCCCTACCTCGCGCCGATGCCGCACCGCGGGAAGCGCAACGAGCCTGCCTATGTACGGCACGTGGCGGAGCATCTCGCATCGCATCGCGGGGTCGACTTGGAACAACTTGCGGTTGAAACCAGCGCGACCGCGCGCAAGTTCTTCCGTTTCCGCGATTGACCGCGGGGCGCAAGAGGATTTGAACGAAGCGAGGACACGGCCTCGTTTTCATAGCGAAGCGCCGGAGCTACCTGTCCCGCCGGTTCCTGCTAAATCCCTGCACACCAAATCCATGACTTCCACACGCTACCTCGCACTTGCCGCACTCGCCTTCGCCCTGCCGTCTTGCTCGATGTTCAAGAAGGGCGGTGGCGATGAGAACTACGACACCGGTGGTGAAGCCGGCTACGATACCTCGAATCCCTACGGCGTGCCGGACGGCGGCTCGGGCGAGTCCGTGCCGTACCAACCGGTGAATCCGCCCGCCGCGGAGAACCCGACCTACGGTCAAGCCGCCTACGAATCGAACACCACCACGCCCGCTCCCCACACTCCGGAGCCTTCCGCACCCGCAGCTCCACGCGCCGCCGCAGCCGCCAGCACCAGCCACACCGTGGTACGCGGCGACACGCTCGGCGCGATCGCCCGCAAGTACGGCACCACCGCCGCCGCGATCAAGCAGGCGAACGGCATGACCAGCGATACCGTGGTGCTCGGCAAGACGCTCGCGATCCCCGGCTCCTCCGGCCCGGTCGCACGCCCGGCTGCAAGCGCCGGCGGCGGCGGCAAGACCTACGTGGTGGTGCGCGGCGACACGCTCAGCAGCATCGCCCGCAAGAACGGCACCACCGTGGCCGCCATCAAGAAGGCGAACGGCATGTCCTCCGACACCGTCGTCCTCGGTGCCAAGCTCCGCATTCCCTGAATCCACTACCTATGAAATCCTCCGCGCTGCTCCGCTTCATCGCGCCGCTCGTCATCGCCACGGCCGCGCTCGCGCATGAAGGCCACGAAGGAGCCGCGGAGGATGATCCCTACGCCGGGATGCCGCCGAAACGTGCCGCGCTCGAGCGGATGATGTCCGAGCGCGGCGATGTGGCCGCCTTCGAGAAGGCGGCCAAGCAGGCGAAGGAAGTGGGCGTGGGCGACCAGGCGATCCTGGAAGCCACCTTCCTCTATCACGTCGATCGCCGCGACGATGCAAGGCTGGCGGCGATGCTGCCGCAGTTCCTCCAACGCAAGGAGACTTTCAAGATCGAGGAGTCCGAGATCTTCGGCGTGCAGGAGGACTGGCTGGCCGTGGTGGAATACGTGCAGGCCATCGCCGCACTGCAGAAGAGCGATCGCGACGGCTTCAAGAAGCACATCACGGAAGCCTTCTGGCTGAGCCCGCGGCAAGGCACCGCCTTCGCGCCGCACATCGACCGCCTGCGCATGGAGGATGCGATGCGCTCGGTGACGGTGGACTTCACCGCGAAGCTCGCATCGATCCAAGGCGGCGAACCGGTGCTGCTCTCGAAGCTCATGGAGAAGAAGAAGGGCATGCTCTTCCACTTCTGGTCACCGTGGAGCCGCGAGTGCGAGACCAGCATGCCGGACTTCAAAGTGACCGCGCTGGAGCTCGAGAAGCACGGCATCGCGGTCGTCTCGCTGATGGCCGACAGCGAGGAACAAGCGGTGGCGGACGCGAAAAAGATCGCCGGCGCGCTCGGTGCGAAGCCTCCGGGTGCATGGTTGATCGATCGCGAAACGGACACGATCTCGCGCACACTGCGCATCCAGAGCGTGCCCGCGATGGCTCTCATCTCCGCCGAAGGAAAGGTGCTCTTCAACGGTCACCCATCCGAAGATGCCTTGTGGGAAGCGCTTTCCAAGCTCGCTCCGGAGGCGAAGCGACCGAAGCTGGAGGAGAAGTGAGAGCCTCCCTTTAACTACGACGTACATCGTAGATAAGAAAACGACGCGCGGAGGAGCCTCGTAATTTATTTAAGTGTTCCGAAAAATCCGTCAATTTGAACTTGACGGATTTATGAACTACTAGCTTTATGGTGACACCAATCCGGCGATCACAACGATCATGGCGAGAGTCACACAACCCTCCAATCTCGAGCTGCAAGCACTGTCGGTATTGTGGCATGAAGGTCCATCTACGGTAACCGCCGTACTTGAGTTCCTCCCCGACGGGAAGGACCGGGCCTACACCACGGTACTGTCCGTCCTGCAGAGTCTCGAGCGCAAGAAGCTGGTGAAGCGGGTGCGCGTCGGACGGGCGCATGTCTACGAAGCCGCGTATCCCCAGGACACGATTGTCCAACGTGCAGCGCACGATTTTCTTACCAACGCTTTCGGGGGCCGTCTCGGTGAGGCGATCCTCGCACTACTCTCCGCCGGCACGTTAACGCCGGATGAGAAAACCAACATCGAACGCGAACTCAAACGACACAAAGCCATGGCTGCAAAGAAAACAGCGAAGAAGGCTGCCAAGAAGGCACCTGCCAAGAAGGTCGCCAAGAAGGCACCTGCGAAGAAGGCCGCCAAGAAGGCCGCTCCGGCAAAGAAGGCTGCCAAGAAGGTAGCGAAGAAGGTAGCGAAGAAGGCCGCTAAGAAGACTGCCAAGAAGGCACCTGCGAAGTCCGCCAAGAAGGCTGCCAAGAAAGCCGCCAAGAAGACCGTAGCGAAGAAGGCTGCCAAGAAGGCCGCCAAGAAGGCTCCGGCGAAGAAGGCTGCGAAGAAGGCACCTGCCAAGAAGGCCGCCAAGAAAGCCGCTCCGGCAAAGAAGGCCGCCAAGAAGGCTGCCAAGAAGGCCGCGAAAAAAGGCTAAGGTTTCAATCTCAGCTACAGCAGCGGCCTGACCGTCTGCTCGTGTTGAGTCCAACTGTCTCAAACGGCGGGGAGTTTCGGCTCCCCGCCCTTTTTGTTTCCCCGGATCGACCCTCGCAATCCCTTGGATCTGCGGGCTCCACGGCGGCTCCCCCACCCCGCAGCGGAAGAGAATCCCGGGATCGAAAAAAAGGGGTTGCATCCGCGGGAAGCGCCGCCCATTCTCCCGCCCCGCCCGAGGCGGGACACAAAAAAAACGCGCGGTTAGCTCAGTGGTAGAGCACCACCTTGACACGGTGGGGGTCACTGGTTCGATACCAGTATCGCGCACCATCTCTCTTTCAACGATTTAGCCCGCTTCGGCGGGCTTTTTCGTGCTTGGGTTTGTGTCCAAATAGTGCCCATTAGTGCCCGAAAACTCCTCGCATTCGGGCTCGTTTGCGACTCATTGCTTGTCCGTGCCCCGATCCCCCAAGCTTGCACCTTACTATGATAACACCCGCGGTAAGTGGGTGGTTAACGTGTCCGCTACGATATCCGCGTCGGGTAAGCGGGAGCGGGTATTCTTCGATAGAGGAGCCGAAGACGAGGCCAAGGAGTACGCTCGCCGGCTGAAAGCGGGCCGCGAGCACTTCAGAGAGAAAGCCAAGGGCATCAAGCCTGGGCTCATGGAAGCCGCGGTGAAGTGGGAGGAGCTCGCCATCGAGTATGGCTTCCGGGGCTTCGATCATTTCTGCACGGAAAAGTTCGCGGAGTTGGAGAAAGGCGCGAAGTCTCCGAAGCTCTCGGTGCTGCTGAATGCCTTTGTATCGGACAACCGGAAGAACTGGTCCGACCAATACCTCGGCAAGCGATGGAAGCCGTTCCGCCGCCGGCTGCTGGATCTCGAAGACGAAACGATCTCGCACATGAACGAGGAGTTCTGGCGCGCGTGGATGGCAGCTTGGGCGGAAGAGATCAAGCCGAGCTCCGAGACCTACAACCAACAGTTGGGCATGGTGCGTTCTCTCTTCGAGCTATCGCTCGCGAAGAAAGTCTTCCAGGTGAACCCGCTCGAGAACCTTGTCGGCGCGAAGGAGCGAGTGAAGAGAGCGGTGCCGGTATCGAGCCCGGAAGACGTGCTGAAGCTTCTGCTCGCGGCATGGGAGCACGATCGCGAACTGGTGCCGTACTTCGCGACCTGCTACTTCGCAGGAGTGCGGCCGGACTCGGAGGCGAAAGAGCTTCGCTTCGAACACTACGATTGGAAGGAAGGACACCTGAAGGTCGGCATCACGAAGACCAATCACCTGCCCCATCGCTACGTGCCGATCGAGGATGCGTTGCGTGCCTGGATGCAACCGTTCATGAGGAAGAAGGGCTCTATCATTCCAAGCAACTTCAAGAAGCGTCGCCGCAGACTGATCTACGGCGGCTACACGACACCGGGCGCGAAGCTCTCGAACGAAGCGACATGGAAGCCGCTGGTGATTTGGGGCCACGACATCACGCGCCACAGCTACGGCAGCTATTGGGAAGGGCTCCACCGCGGCGAAGCAGGCTCGCGCGAGAAGATCGTCGCGAACATGGGCCACGAGGACTTCAAGACCTTCGATCGCTACTACAAGAACACCCGCACGAGAAAAGAGGCTGAAGCCTACTGGGACATCCGACCACCTGCCTCTGCATCTAAGGTGATCTCCATTGCTTGATGCGCCAACCGCTGGCCCGGTCCCTTGGGGGGCAGGGACCGGACCTGATGGTGCAACCCTGGACCATCAGCACGGAAATCAGTCCAACCGCGCCCACACGTATTGAAGGGCATTGTTCTCCACCTGCCGGGCAACGTAGTGACCGACGAGTTTGATCTCCTCGGTGTCGCCAGGCTGTTCCCACTCCGACATCTTCATTACGACAGGGATGACGCTGCGGTCATCGGCCGGGATACCTTGGCGGATCTCACTCAGTACATCGGGGCTGATGATGCGACCGTCCTCGGGCCCACCGATAAAATGGACTTCAGAGTATGGCGGGGACGTCATCCATCCCTGATCGCATGATGTGTGCCGCAGCGGGAGACACGAATTCCTAGGCTCACCGAAAGCTTTCTCGCCATAGCGTGGGCATTCCGCGCGATGCAGGGGAATGCTGCACTCGCTGGCGGGGGCCCGAGGGCTTTGTAGCATTCATCTACCCCACTCTGCAGTTGGGCACGAGCGCTGCGAACCGCCAGCCATGGCCTCACCAAAATATCTGCGCAAAGAGCGCTCCGCCAGAACAGCCGCAATAATTTTCATGATCCTCGCGTTCCTGATTGCGATCATTGTCATCGGTCTTTTGAGAAAGCAGCCCCCGCGCGAGAAATCGTTGGAACGCGGGGGGGCTGAAGGCGTGTCCGAGTCAACCTCACCTGCAGCACGTGACGATTGACGAAATCGAAGGGTTCCTAGAACTCGGCCTTTTTGAGGACGCCTACGGGATGCTCCGGGATCTCCCCTTGCATGACCAACGGGATCCGAGGGCGCTTCGCGTTCTGATGTTCTGTGCTCTCGACATGCAATCGTTTCCCGCCGCCGAGCGGCTTGCTCGATACCTAGCCGGCACCGACGGACATCCACGAATTTCAGCGGGCATCGTTCTTCATCAGCTCGCGGCCATCCATATCACGTGTGGGATGGTCGCGCATGGAGCAAAGCTAATCGCCGCGGCGATCCGAGCTGACCCGAATCAGCGGGAACTCCTGAGGTGTGATGAGCGGATCCCCGGCAGCCTGATCCCGACCGAAAGCAAAAAGGGGCGAGGAAAGTGATCTCCCAGCCCCTTCTTTCGGCAAGTCCGCCGTGGTAGGGCAGCTATTGACCGTTACCCGCCCAGGCACGCGATGTGCGAACGCTTCAGTCTATGAAACCTCCAACTGATCCCGGCCCTCCGCGTCAACCATCGAGCGGTGCCGCCATTGCTATCCTCGGCGCGCTCGTCATCGTAGTCATCATCGCCATCGCGATCATCAAGGGAAGCCGGCCCTCTGCCGACAATCCGCCGAACGGCATGCCTCAAAACATTCGGGGTTCGCCCTGAGTTGCGAGCGGCTCCACTGAGATTCGCCTGCCCAAGCATCTCCGAGAGATAGTCCGCGTAGATCCCGTTCATGCACGCCCGGTCACCTAAACTGCATCCGGGAAAGGCCCACTGTCGGCCAGTTGTTTGGGGCTGAACAGCTCAAGGCCCAAGCTCCGTCTTAAATGCCTGCCGGAGTGGCCTTAAACATTACTCGTTTTACGACACGGGGGCGACTATGAGCATCCGGAAATCTTTATAGGATCTCCGGATGCAAATCACACTCACCTTGGAACTAAGCCAAGAGCAGGTCGAAGAGCTCATTGCTGCCCGCGAAGACTCCAGGCGCTCCATCATCAGCATCAAGTCCAATTCCATCTTCGCGCCTTCGCCGGACGCGAAGCTGCTTCCTCCCAGATGGCTCAGCCTCCGCACCGCGAAAGACTATTGCAGCCTGTCCACGGGCACCTTGCAGCGTGCTTGTGCTCTGGGTTTAATCGTCTCCCACATGGTGGGCCTGAAGGAGCAAGGTGGTGGCCGGCGCCTGATCGACCGCCTGAGCCTTGATGCTTGGATCATGGCCGACTATCCCGGGTGGAGGGATTCGGACTACCGAAAGCGGAAACGAAAGAAGGAGAAGGAACTCGTGCCAGAGCGTTTTCCGCTATTACCCCCGGTCAACATCACCGAACTGGCACGGGAGATCGTGCGGGTGATGGAGGAGAAATAAGGAATTTGCTGGTCCGATGATTACGGGGCTGACGTGAGGAGCGATTACTCTTCCTAGCAGGCATCATACTGCCGGCCGACCGATCATGATCGGGCAGGACTGGCTGATCCAATGCCGCGGCCCGGTCCTTTCGCGACCATGCCGAGGACCGTTTAGTGGGTGAGGACCACCACAAGCGCGCTAACAATGTCGTCGCGGATCTTGCGCACCAAGGTCTCGTCGATAAGCCGACCAGTTTCGTGAACTACACCATTGAGGCGAGGCAGATGCCCTTTGAAATTGTCGCATCCACGATGGCAGGTGTTCTCGTGCCCTGGTGGCCAAATCGATTTGTTGTTGAGAACCCAGGTCATGGTCTGATCGAGCGTTACGCTGAAGTTTTTAATCTGATCAGCGTTGAGCGTCCTAGTCTTCTGGATTTCCACGAGCCAGTGATCTCTAATTGCTCTCACATGCTTGTGCCGTCTAAGGTAATCGTTGAGGGATTGCTCGAAAAGGCTCCGGATCATGAAGGCCGCCCGATATGGGAAGTCCTGAATCGGCGTATTGGCCGCCTCAATGACCAGCGAGGAAATCTTCGGCAGCCTCGTGATTACTTCGCAGTCAAAGAAAATATTGTCGAGCTGCGAGCTATGAGGCAGTCGATTCGAAGGTGGGGGGATGGGTGTTCCGGGCCTCGCCGGAGTTCCCGATGGGCCTTGGGGATGCGGCCCTGGCTTCGCGCCGGGGTTACCGGGCGGGGTAGGAGGCCCCGCATTCTTGTTCAGCTTCCGGTTTTTCGCTCGGAAGGAGTCGGCGGCTTGCTTCAACTTTCCGACGGTCTCCACGTGTGCCGGGCTGTGCGTGTTGATTGAGGTCTTCTTGCTGTCCCACGGCAGCTTGGAAGGATCTTCGCTCACATAGTAAGCCCACCCGATAAACCCGCTGTATTCATTGTGCCAAACCGTCGTCCAGCCTGTTTCCATCGAACGATTCGCAACTAAGATGATTCGGTCATTGCACACGACGTACCACCCATATTCGGGGGCGATTTTCCGGTTTGCGGTCATACCACCCTTGGAGAGCTGGTAGCTGCTGTGCATGCCAGCCTCTAGATAGAACTTCACGCCATCTTTGAGATTGAGTTTCTCCTCGATGACTGGGAATGATCCGTCCTTGCGGATTTTCGGCCCGAAGCTGTCAATGTCATCACCATCAATATCGATGACGAGTCCCTTGCTGACAAATCGGCCATAGCGTTCTGTGACGGACTTAATTACCACCTTACGCCATCGTTCGTTGGCGAGATCATTTTCAACTTCTGGCCGAATATCGGATATTTTTAGCAAGTTGAACTTTGCGCCCTTCGTGGTGCCAATGGAAGCTACGATGGGCTTTTTCTTCAAGTTCCGGACGTCCGACTCGGTGAATTCCAAGTGGCTGAAGGTTTTCCCATCGTCAGTCGTCAGCTCCACAGAGGAGCCCATTTTGAAGATGGAGCGATTCAGTCCTACACCAAAATGGCCGATCCCGTAGCGATGGCTGGACCGTAAGCCGGTGCGAAACGAGCGATTGGCTAAATCATCCTCACTGATCCCGCTGCAGTTATCCTCAATTTCAAAGCTGCTTCCAGAGAATCGAATCTTGATCTCGTAAGGGAAATAGGACGACGGCAGACCGAAATGATCCTTTTTAACAGAACGCCGGCTGAGGATCTCATTTCTCGCTGCATCAATTGCGTTATCAATCAGATCGTATACACACTCAATCGTGCTCACGTCTGAGGTGAGACCCCTAATCAAGAAGTCGGGATCGACGCTGAAATCGACTGGGACCTGTCGGGAGCGAGGAGTCTTAGCCATTGCACCCCGGATTTCGAGGGACTAACAGCGAAGCGTCAAGCTGCAATTCGCGTGGCCAATTTAGCCATCATTTTGGAAAGTATATGATAGGACACTGGTGGGGAAACGCTGTTTCCGATCATCCGAAAGCTATGCCACTTCGAAGGATGAAAGACAAACCAGTCCGGGAACCCTTGAAGCCTAGCCCCCTCACGCACTGTTATCACCCTCGCTTCCGACGGATGGATGGGACGCATTGCCTGGTATGATCCCCGCTCGTTGCCAGTGCCGGCACGTAAGGTGGGACAGAAGCCATCCCATCGAAGCCTTGGATATCGGCTCACCGCCTCAATCTCTCCTGGCGGGGTATCGGCAAACCGCCGCTTCACAATCTCAGTGTGTTTGGTTTCTAGAAGACCAGAAATCGACCCGTGGGCGAGTTTGGTCACTGATGTATCCCAACCAAGATTCTCGGGCATCATTCGCATTCGAGCTGCGTAGTCGGAGAGGCGAGTGGGCCTGCGCGGATACCTCGCCCAGCCGAAATCAAGAGGGTCTCTCGGATCGGCAATCGGGCTGGGAAGATCGGAAATTGCATCTCGAATCGTTGTAGGATTCGCGACCGAGGCCGCCGTTATGTCAGCCTCAGAGATTGGCGATACCTCCGCCGGATCGTAGCCTATCACTACCACACGCTTGCGCTTGGTGGGTGCGCCGTGCTCGGCGGCATTAACTATGAGCGGTCCCAAGATCACATAATCTTCCGGCACTTGGCCAAGCGCTTTGAAGAGATGCTCCCTCGATCCTTCGTCAAGAAGCCCGACGACGTTCTCCATAACGAAGAATTTCGGCTTGAGCATCCGGACGTGACGGTAGAAGTGGCCGATCAGAGAATTGCGAGGGTCGTCCGCAGCTTTCTTCCCTATTCTGCTGAAGCCTTGGCATGGAGGCCCGCCGATCAGCCCATCGAGGCGCTGCCTCCCGATAGTCTTCTTCCAAAAGCCGGCCTCGAGTTGAGAGACATCACCGTTGATGACTCGGGCGGTGGGGAAGTTCAGCCCATAGGCGGATTGCAGCGTTGAGTCAATGTCCACTGCGGCCACCGATTCAAAGCCCGCCAGTTCGGCTCCAAGTCCGAAGCCGCCGCAACCGCTGAAAAGGTCAACTATTCGAGGCTTTGTTAGCATAACTACAAGGTCAATGCGATATCTTTCAGGGTTTGAGCAGCGTTGTCGATCGCAATTTGCGAGTGTCACACCACCTCCACCAGCACCGCATCAATCCGGCCGCCCTCCAAGGGCTCGACGTCCGGAAACTCAGGGTTGATCGACCTCAGAACTGGGATCTTGCCGTTCCGAGCGTGCTCTTCATCGCCTTGGGCCGGTGCGTAATCGAACATCTTGAGCGTGGTACCTAAACCATCGTTGTACACCACGATGCTCCCCTTTCGAGGGAACCCTTGGTCCTTGAAAGCCTTCACGATGATGGTCGAACCATCCGGGATAGTAGGCTCCATAGAGCGCCCTGAGACCCGGAGGGCATAATGGTCGGCTTTGTAGGCCTTGCTCACCGGGATCTCCGTCTCCTCAACGTCGGCGGAGCTTCTACCGCCGGCGGCTATGGATCCGCGTCTCATGATCGTGAATCCCCCAGCCGCCGTGGAAGTTGTAGACAGTTCCACAATCTTTTCCCGCGCATCCATAATCCGCTGGGCATTGGCCACCACTGCATCTCGAACGAAGTCCTGCAAGCTGCTGTAGCCTTCTTGAACCATGGCTCTCCGAATGACCGCGGCCTCTGCGTATGAGTAGTTTGGCGCTCCCAGCAGATCGTCGCACATGAGGCGCTCGATCAGCTTAAGCGTTGGGATAGGAATTGGCCTAGGTTTCCCTGGTGCGAGCCAGCCCGCAACGGTGCCCGGATGCGTTCCCGTTTGGTCTGCAAGCCATTCACGAGAGTGGCCTGCACTATCGAGCCATTTACTAATTTCGGAGGCTGAAATTTCGGATTCGTTAGGCATCGGATGAGGTGACATTAACAGTTTGCGATCCACGAGCAAATAATTTCCGCAATTTGTATTTTGCAGTTGCGAATAAACACAAATTGCGACTCATTCGGCTTATGCGAACGCAGTTTGCGATAACCCCCGCGCTTCCGGAGTGGGCCGAGGGCCTTCCTGCCGAAATCGTCACTACGGTCCGTCAAGAGGCGATCCGCCGGAACATGAAGCCCAAGGACCTCGTGAAGGAATGGACCGTCCGAGCGGCCAAAGATCTCACCGCCCAACCCCAAGAAGTCACCACTCCATGACAACCGCCCTCACCATCCCGGATCTCTCCCGGCTGATCCGAGACACCACCGCCCGTGCTTGGGAGCCGGTTGCTCACCGCCTCTCCGGCGAGACTGACGATGTGCTCCTCGGCAAGCTCACCATGCTCGATGTGATCGGCGACATGCTCTTCACCTCCGACCGGACCTTGGACCCTGCCGAAGAGCGGGAGTTCCAAGCCGCCAAGGATGCCCTTGGGCGCGGCTGGGACCATCTGAGCCGAAAGTCCCTCGCCCCTCGTCGCCGGACTTCAAAGCGAACCGCCTCTCCCCTTCCCGCATGAACTTCGCTAACTTACCACCCGGCGACCGCTGGGCGATCCTTGATCGCGAGTTGCCCCGCATGATCGCCAATCACGTGGCGGCAGCCTCCGTTGATCCGTCCGATGAGGTGCCGGTCGCGGAGATCGCTGCAAGGCATGGGATCGGGGAGCGGGCAATGGTCAATCGGCTCCGCGTCCTTGGAGGCAAGCCCTACCAGCTCGGAACAAATTGGTTCATCCGAAGGAAGTCCCTCGTGACCGTCCTTGAATCCGCCGAGCAGACCACAACCTGAGAATCTCGGGGAGCCGGAGACTTCACCTTCCGGCCCCCCATTTGGAGAAACCGCCCCACACGGGGCAGCCATAGACGAAATGACAACTACCATTCAAACCGCTCCCGACAAGGGAGAAGTCACCGGCCAAACGCTCGCCGGTATCGCAGCCCAGACCGGCTTGCCCGAATCCGAGATCAGGAATCTCGCCGAGAAAGCCGGTATCGCCGCACTGGAGGCGCACCTCGAAGTCTACGAAGAGATCACGATCCCGCTGTCGCTGGTCGTTGTCTCCTCGGGATGCCTCCCGGTCTTTCTGAATGAGCGGACAGTTCGCTACGTCCGCGAGTGCGCCGAGATCTGCAACGTGGATCCGGACGAATGGGTCGAGGGCTGGATCGGACAGGCACAAGTGGACGACGGCCTTTGCGGTCGTAACGATGTGAACTTCGGCGGCATCACCTACGACATGGTGAACGAGCACCACGACGTGGGTTCCCCGCGATCGAAAGAGGAGAAGGAAGAACTCTATGAGAAGCTTCGGGGGGTGGCGTTTCGCTACCAGCAGGAGCTAAAGCAGGAAGCAGCAGCTTCCGTAGAGGGAGGTGCCGAGTGAGCGACACGAGCCCTTTCATTCCGACGTCGTGCTTTCTCCTCAGGACGAAGGCGGAGACGCTTGGCAAGGCCTTCATCGCATCCTGCTATGAGTCGGGGCAGGCTTCCGACGAGGACATGGAGGATCGCTGTGTCACGCTTCTCAATGCTGCGCTCGACGCCGTGATCGAAGCAGAGATTCCGATCCGCGAGGGCATCAAACTCGCGGTAGTGCCGGCTCAACCCCAACAGCGCTCTGCAGCGCGTGGAAAGCGGGGTGGCCGATGAAGATGCCTTGCAAGGAACCGCGCTACCACACCGGGGGCATCTGCGGCCCGGATGGCAAGGGGCTGGCTGAACTTCGGGTCATGGTCATCCCGGATACCTACAAGCGCGATGCTCCCCGCTGGGTCAAAGCACAGGCCAGAGGTATCAGCGTGACCACCCGCAGTGAGTTTGCTGCGAAGCTCCGCGACATGCGGGCCTCCGGGTACAAGGCAAACCACCGCTACAGCGTCCTCTCGAACCTCATCCACTTCCGGGTGCTTCAGGAGATCGGCGAGTTCCGGAAATCAAAGCGCCGCAGGGGTAGGAAGGCGGTGGCCGCGTGAAGGGCCTTCACTCGCTTGAGGCCTTCGAACGTGGCCTCCGTGCGGATAGCGCGGAGGTGTTCGGAGCGCAGTCTTCGGGGAAGCGACCGTATCGCAAGCGGGACGTCGCGGCGCCGCCTCCACCTTGGAACGTGGTGAAGCTGCCGGACGAACTGGCCGCCCAGGTGGAGGCCATCGCGGGGGCGCTCGACTTAAACCGCACCGGCCTTGCCCGCATGGTCATCGCCGCCGGCACGGAAGCGGTGCTGCGGCAGTTGGAGTCGGGCGAGGGCCTGACTCTCCCGCTTCGTCTCAACGTCCAGACCGAGAAGCCCGGCTTCTATCACCAGCACCTCCGCACCGTCACGCCGCTGCGCTTTGAAGCGCTCCGTGCCCGCTACCCGTGGCCCCTCCAGAAGTGGAAGGGCCTTCACAAGGGCGATGCCACGGGCACGCCCATGCCCCCGCCTGAATCCAACTCATCAACCTCCATCCAAGCATGATCATTCTTTTCATCCCCGGCTTCGCCGCATCCATCCAACCTCGCCCGCGCGCCACACCTCTCCCCGACCCGGCACCCGAAAAGGTCACGTCCGGGTCCGACGTGCTGCCCAACACTGCGCCCTACACCGTCAACCAGACGAACCTCATCTACTCCGCCTCCGTTTCGCTCGCCGCGGCGATGGAGGATGCCAGAGGTATCGAAAAGAACGAGCATCCCCTTTGGCTGATCGAAGCGATCAACGGACGCGCCCTGCACTTCGGCAGGTCGCACGGGCATCCTTGCGAACTTGTGATCGAGGCGCTTCGGGTCATCGAGGCCTCGGTGCGGGAAAATCCGCTCCGGAGTAAGGACAAGATCTCCGCTTCCTGGCGGCTGGCCGATGCCGAGTTTGTGGAGCGTGCGCTGCCGATCGTGTTCCTGCTCGCCGACACGGCAATCGGACGCGGCCCGCAGCCGCAGCCCGGTGCTGTCGGAGAAGGCAGCATGGATGTCGGCCAGGAGATCGAGTTCCCGGAAGGCCAACTGGCGCTCCTGCGGGACGGGTGGCTTCACCTCAAGAGCGGACCCTCGTCCTATGACATCGAGCTCACCCGCATCCCGAATGCGGAGGCGCTGTTAGGCTGGATCGACCACCTCGGTGGCAAGACCTGGGTGACGAGCCAGCACCTCCATCAACTTGTCCGCAGCGTGGCCGGATCCCGCGGCTGGCGGCTTCACCCCGTCCCCTCCGGCACCACCACCTGAGCCTTGCCGATCGACCTCCATGCCCGGCCTGAAGCTGGGGCCGCGATGCTCCGGGGACCGAACCCGGAGTATCTGGCCTTCGCTCTGGAAATGAGCCTGGGCGCCCCGGCCGATCTGTTCACCCCCGTCATGCAGCGGATCGCCGCAGTATGGCGGGGGCCTTGGTCGGGCGCCACCGCTTTCGAGGACCGGCTCTTCGCTACCATGCGCGCCGCAGAGTCCGAATGCCCCGGCCTCTGGCTGGCGATCACCCAGTCGGTCGTGGAGCAGCTCGATTATCAAGACGCCCTCTACCGCCGCCACTTCTCGCGGGCCGTCGGGGAGGTAGAAGCCCTCGACTCTGAGACGCTCCGAACCGCCCGTCGCAGGACTCTCGCCCGCCAGATCCACGCCTACCACCGACTACCTTCCTGAACCCCTTCGCATCCATGTCCAAGAACCGATGGATCACCTTGCGCTGCAGCGCCGAGATCGACGACTTCCAACGCGATCACCCCAATGCATTTCTTCTGCTATGCCAGATCGCCCGGCGGGCCCGGTGGGACCGCAAGCCCTGTGAAATCAGCGGCCTGAAGTTCGGCGAGGCATTCATCGGCGACTTCGCTTCGGCGGGCCTGAAATCCGAGAAGATCTATCGCGGTGCGAAAGGGGCGATCAAACGGTCAGGTTACGCGGCGTTTAGGGCGGCGACCACGGGGGCGACCAAGGCGGCGGACGGCAGGGCGAGACGGGGAACGATCGCAACGCTCTTGAGTACAAAGATTTTCAAGATCGCAGTCGAGGACAAGGGCGGGTCAAAGGGCGACAAGAAAGACGAGAGAACGGGCGATACTCGGGGCGATATCGAGGGCAGCCAGAGGGCGACAAAACAGACAGACCATAATAAAGACAGTACGTCATCGGTCGATGACGGCGACGGACTGCCTGACGAAGTCGAGTTTTGGAACACGCACCCCGAACTCCCGCGGGTGCTCTCGATGAACCCCGGTCGCTGGCGAAAACTCCGGGCGATCCGCGAAGTGCCGGAGTGGCCCGAGGGTTGGCGCAGGGCCATCGGCAAACTCGCCGCGTCGGAATTCGCCACCGGCAAGCGCAACGGCTGGAAAGCCAACTTCGATTTCCTGATCCGCCCCGACAAGTTCGCCGCGATCCTCGACGGGGCCTACGACGACCACGCTCCCCGCAACCCGGTCCGCAAGCCTGCCGGTGTCTCCGCAGCAGCCTTCAGCCTCAACACCCCCGTTTCCGTCGATGACCTCTGAGATGCCCCACCTGCCGCTCGTGGAGCGCTCCGTGCTGAGCCTCATGATCCGCGACGACCGCTTCCGCCGGAGGGCTCTCGGCGAGGGCCTGAAGGCCGAGCACTTCTGGTCATTGCGACCGCTCTGGGAGGCGATCGCCGCTCTCGCCCGCAGCGGCCATCCGGTGGACGTGGCCACGCTCTCGACCTTCCTTGCTCGGGATGGCCGGATCCTCGAAATTGGCGGTCACGAAGCGCTGCAGGCAATCGCGGAGCAATCGGTGCCGGGCGACAACTGGACGCAGTGGGTGCGGGATCTCGGCTCCGCACGGGCCCGACGCGTGGCCGTGGAATCCGCGAAGTGGATGGCCGAGGCTGCCGACGGAGAAGAGGCCTTGGAAGCCGCGGCAGCGGCCGAGAAGGCGATCAAAGAAGCGATCGCCGGACCCACCCGAGCCAAGCCGATGAAGCAGGTCATGGCCGAGGTTCTGGCAGAGCTTCAGGATCTCGTAAATGCGGGGCCGCTTCCAGGCGTTCCCACCGGGATCGACGAACTCGATGCGATCAGCGGCGGCATGCGGGCAGGAGAGCTCTGGGTCATTCTCGCGCAGACCAGCGGCGGCAAATCCGTTCTCATGAACCAGCTCGGATTGTCCGGCCTAAAGGCCAAGAAGCGCGGGGCGTTCTTCAGCGTCGAGATGCTAGCCGGCGTTGTAGGTGCCCGCCTGATCTCCAGCCATGGCGTGATCCCGCTGGAGAAGCTCACGCAGCCCAAGACCAACACGAAACGCGACTGGAACCTCATCGAGGCACAGATGAAGGAGTTGGCAGCGATGGAGGCCTGGGTGGACGACACGCCGAAGATGTCGCTCTCGCACGTGGAGGCGGAAGCACAGCGCCTCACGGACGCCCACGGCCCGCTGGGCATCATCGTGGTCGACTACATCCAGATCCTGAAAGGCGAGCGGGCCAAGAATTCCAACCGCGAGGAGGTCGTCGCCATGATCTCCAGCGGGCTCAAGCAACTTGCCAAGGCGATGAAGTGCCCCGTGGTCACCGGCGCCCAGGTGAACCGCAGCATGATCGTCCGCGAGTCCGACGCGATCTCCTTCGATGCCGACGCCATGCTGATGATCGCCGACGACGGCATTAAAGTGGCCAAGATGCGCAACGGACGGAAGAACGACATTCTCCGCTATCGCCTCAACGGGCAGTACCAACGCTTCGAGCGGATCTCGCAGCGAGAGATCGACGCATTGGAGAAGGCTGAGAAAGAAGCCGCAGATGAAGCTGCCGACAAGGCCGTAGCCTCCAGAGGCTACGGGGCCGGGCGCAACAAGCAGTTCAAATGATGAAGCCCATACGTCTACCTCGCCCCCTCAAAGGAAAGCTCCCGTTGCGGGAATCCATTGCGCTTGCTCGACTGTCCGCATGGGACCAAAGCGCCGATGCTATCTGCGCCAACGATTCGGACCAAGTAGCTGCAGCACTCGGGATATCCGCGGATGAAGCAGGCGATTTGCTCTCCTCGCTACTTGCTCGCCGCCACATCTTGCTAGTTTCTAAACACTTCGCCATCTGCTCGCGACTTTCCAAGAAACTGAAGCAAGAGCGGGATCGGAACCGCCTGCGCAGCCGTGGTAGGACTGCGCCTGACTGGTCGACGCATCAACGGACGCTTCGCATTTTCCCCGTCCTCCGCGGACCTGTGGAGCGGCCGGCATCTTACAATCGCCCTGCATCCTTCGAGTCCCTGCTCAAAAGCTACGACCACTTCCACAAGCGGCAGTGCCCTGCCGACGTTGAGATCCTCACCGAGGCCTGTTATCCTGGCGAACTGTCCACCGTTCTCACCTTCATCGAAGAGCAGAAGTCGGCGAACCGCACCCCAGTCCTGCTTTACACCCGGAAGGCCGTCTACGTGGGCGTCCGTCGCGTTCCGAAGAGATAGGTATCAACAAACCTCCAGCTTGAAGTCGACCCGACCATCAGCGGATTGCTGGATTCCATCCACACCCGCCGGCGGTACGATAATCAAGTAGTCGCTCAAACTGGACACCATCACCCAATCGTTCGGCTGCTGCTTTCCATCGATCGTAAGTTCTTCGTCCCACTCCGAGACATCGATGGCAAGTCGGGCCAAATCGGGTTTCTCAAGGACTCCCCGTGTCACCCGGAACGTTCCGACGCCTCTGCATTTCTTTCGATTGCGGCTCTCGGTATCGTAAATCAGACATGCGAACCCGACAGACTTACCGTTGAGATTGGCTTCGCGCTCCGGCGAGAGAGGTAGATGGTCGGCGCTCATGTCGGACGCTAGTCCCATCCTGACCGCGGTCAACTTGACGTGAGATCTCGCGGCGAATGTCTTCAATCCGACCCCTGCGCCCTCAAGTGTAGCACCCCGGCCAAGCATCCTGTCGCGGTATGAAAACCATTCTTACCGCCGCATTCGGCATATCGCTCGCCTTGAGTTCCTGCAGCGCGCCGTCCTCCTGGCAGGGTACGCCGAACCCTCTGGATTCTCCGGCGGAGACAGACCGGACCAATTGGCACGGTGAGGCAATGGGGCACTTCGGCCCCTTCGGCAATGGGTTCAACAGCTATGCGCCGTGAAGCCGTTCAAGTTCGGCTTCAACTACATCTTCCGTCCCCACACCCCCCGCGTATGGCTACCAATCCCCATCCGATTCAAGGCGAGAACTTCGACCAGTGGTTCGCCCGCCAGAAGTTCGAGCACTTCAGCGCCGACGAGTTCACCAGCTACTTCGAGGTGACCCGCCGCGGTGTCAGCAACGACTACCCCGCCCGCGACCTGTGGGCGAACATCGTGCCGACGCTCCGGATCGTCGTTGCCCTGCGCAAGCACTTCGGGCGCGCGGTCACCATCCTCTCCAGCTACCGCAGCCCGGCCTACAATGCCGCGATCTCCGGGGCGGCCACGAAGAGCTATCACATGCGCTTTCTCGCGCTGGACTTCGCGGTCGCAGGCCACAGCCCCAAGGTAGTATTCGAGCTTTTGAAGAAGTGGCGGAACGAGGGTAAGTTCAAGGGTGGGCTCGGGCTCTACTCGACCTTCGTCCACATCGACACCCGCGGAACCAACGCCACCTGGTAATGCCATGACTGCCGACTCTCCATCCCTGCCGCTCGCCCCTGACCCTTCACCACCCAAATCCATGCCGCCCTGGCTCATCCATGTTGCGAAATACTACGGCCCTGTGGGCATTCTCTGCGCCTTCGCCATCGTCTGGGGCAACAACATCGACGAGGAGCGCAAGGCTCAGGCAGAACGCTCCTACCTCGACCAGAAGGCCTTCACCACGGAGATCCTGCGTGTCACCACCGAGCAGACCCGCGTGACAGGCTCGACGGCGGAGGCGATCCGGCAGTTCGCCGAGCGGCTGGAGCTGCAGACCGAGGTTATCGAGGCTCAGGGCCGGATCCTCGAAGGTGTGGCGCGGGATTTACCGCGGCAGCCCATCAGCAGGTGACACATCTCCCTCGCTTCGGCCCTCTTCTATTACACTGAGCCGCGTATTCAAGTCGTGGAGGCAGGTCAGGAGGCCCCTTAGGATGTTGCAAATTTTAGCGGCACCCTCGCCGGATAGGGCATCAAGATCGCGAGCGATCTCCTCTTCGAGCTTTTGGGTAGTGTACATGGGAGGTTTTGTTTGGGTGATCCCGCTGCCGCCGGTGGAGCAGCGGGATCGAGCACGGGGCTCGCTGGGGGGAGGTGTATCAAGCGGGGGGAAGCTTGACCACTACACGAATACGTACCTTCGATTACTTGGCTAGAGGGTTTTTTACTACAGAAATGTAGGTATTCAACTGACAGCGTTTCTTGACGTCTCGTAAAATGGGCTTAGCGGTTCAGGCGTTCACTCCCATGAACCCCAGACACTACTTCAAGGTCGGCATCCGCGATGACTTCGCGCTCGATATGGTGGTCGAGCTGCGCCCTTCAGCGTACAACGGACAGGCTCCGGCCACCGAGTCCGAACGGATCGCCCGCGACATGCTGGTGAACTTCATGCGCCACGAGTGGGATTGGAACGGGGAGGACAAGGAGATCAGGCCCGTACAGGTCCGCTTGGAAGTGCCCAAGCCGCTCAACGCCTACCACATGGCCCATGGCGCTCTGTGGTGCTCGCGGTTCTAGCTTTAGAGGTAAACTAGGGGTGCCGGAGGAGTGGCTGGTGGGGGCGTGAGGGGGCGGCTAGGCCTCAATAACCTTTGGTGCCACAGCTTCTATTGCAAGAGCTGCTACAGCCGCAGGAAGCGCCTTTCCTTTCACCTGTGAATTGAGGTAGGCGGCAAACTTTTGAGCGAAATACGTTTCCCGCATCCAGCGGCGGAACTCAGGTAAGGCGCACTCAGGGTAGGCCCACGGCTCATGAGGGTTAGAGGCGGCTTGAGGAAAATGCTCAGGATAGTCCTGCTCAAACTTCACCCTTTGCCCGTAGACTTCATCGAAATTGTTAGAGCGCCAGTGATTCCCCCAATGAATCCCTACGCTGATGTCTGGAACGGTCTTGTCACCCACAGGGACGCCGCTTTGAATCATGGTTACCACCATGTCTGCGATCTCCTTAAATATGCTGAAATAGCCTACTGGAACCTTACAGTAGGATAAAGAAACGCGATCCTGAAATGACTGCCATGCTGCTGGAACCAGACTCTTTGCATCATACCCAACCTGCGTATAGACAAAGACACGCAGGGAGGATCTTGCGAGCCAGCGGAAGTTCCGCAAGGCCTGCTCCTTAATGTTTGGGCCAGCATCGAAAGAATAGTATTCCAAGAAGGCCATGCAGACCTGCTCCGGGAACGCGTGGTGGGTCGATCCGTCAATGACCACAGGGTGAAACAGCGCCGCCAGATCGTAACCCTGCACATTAAGGAGGTCTGCAATTCTCCTGCCTCTCGGGCGAAACTGCTCAGCGGCCCAATCGTTTGCCGCGGCAAGAACCACAGTGATCAATACCACACATTCTCGCTAGACCTCGGGCGGTAAGGTAGGCAGTGCCGTCCGAGAGGATACCCATACCAATGCCGTCGATCTCCTTCTCGGCGACGGCACTAAGATTCATTAGAGTCTGAACCTGAACAGGGCTGGTGGGCGATTTGGAATTATTTTCCATAAGAATCTGATTATTAGGGGTAATGGCCGGTGGGCAATTTATCCCGACAACGCCTCAAGCCCTCTGACCGCGCGGGGATTCAAACGCTATCCTGCGGTGAAGTCCAGTCAGCCTTTCACCTCCACGGCGGCCCCGTCGTCACCCTGCCCTTTTCCACCCGCCGTAGCACCTCCTTGACCCCTCTGCTACCCTGCAGCCGCGGGCCGGGGAAAGTATCGTGGGTGCTGGTTACCCCACGGGGTAAGCTCCCCCGGTCCGCGCTCACTCCATCATTTTCGCAATGGCAGGATCTTTCAACAGCTCCTCGTGTCCCTCCGGCAGGGCCATCACGCAGTCCTGGACAGCCCGCCTTGCACCTTCCCACTCCTCGTTCTCGATATAGAGCCTCGCCAACTCGAGGTAGAAGTGAGCGGCAGCCAGGCGGTTCTCTGCTGTTCCGTCCCGGAGAAGCTTTGCGATCTCCATACCCTCGAGCCAAGCGTTCATGTGAGGGCAGCAATCGAGGCGGATTCTCAACGCTGGCGGCATGATCCGGTCCAAGGCAGAAAGCTCGTCGAGCGTCTCCCAGGCCTCCTCCCAAAGTCCTAGTTCGGCGAGACCCTCAGCTTGCTTGATGGTGGGCATTTCTCTGGGGGTGAAATTCGACACCACAATCAAGGTGACACGCCCCAACAGGAAATCCATTTAATCCCGTAAAATACGCAATACGTTGACTGCCCCGAAACGGATTGCTTCCTTCCGAAATGCCCGATTCATCAACGCTTCGACTGTGGCCGGACGATTGCAAAGTGGGGGACTGGATCCTTTGCGACTGCGTTCCGGAGTGGGACGAGGAGCAAAGTCATTACCACCTGCAGCAAGACGGGACCACTGCGTCGTGGATTTTCGCGCGTGGCCTGAGAAACCTTCGGGGATTCGAGCGGCGGGCGTGGGTGAGGATCGAGTGATCGATGCCGCCTTCCATGGCCCGGCAATTGCAAGGGATATCGAATGGATGAGGAGGTCGAAGTTCTCTCGGCGATAGTGACCTCGTTGTGGGGCGGCAATTACACCCACTGCGGCGTGGACGAGGTGCAGGATGCCAAGGGCACCCACCACGTTCACCTCTTCGCCGTCGAAGGACTCGCTGGTGCCACTGAGATCTACGCTTGGTGCAGCCCGCAGCGTGGTAGGCGACAGTGCTACGCGGCTCTCCGCGTGCCACCCATACAGAATGCAGTCGACGCTGTTAAGCTCGCAGGCGATCCGGAGCTTCCCCAGTCGATCCGCAATTTCATCCGATGCATGACAGTGCACGACACAAGGGCTCCAAGTGCGGAGTGTGACTGCTGAGCTGACTGCAAGGTGCGTTGCACGGTCGCCGAGTTGTCGCTATTTTTCACCATGGCAGGCACCCGACCGATTCATCCGCTCCCTGGCATGGAGGGTTGGACCTGCGCGCGTCAGAACTACCCGCTACCCGATGGTATGCCCGACAGGGCCCGGTGTCGGATCGTGGACCAGCCAGAGCCCCAGAGGCTGGTGGTCGAGGTCGATGGACAGTGCTGGGAGGTCCCATGGTGGAACATCGAGATCGGCGAGGAGTACCAGACTAGTTCGGGGAAATGGATCAGAGAGCCGGACGAGCGGGTGCGGCGCTATGTGCAGAAGCGTCTGGCGTGGGCTCGCGGGCTCAGCCCTCGGATCCCTGAGCGCGACAAGAGCTATTGGGAAGACCACTACGAATGGATCCTGCGGCGAAACGGGTGGGAGGTGCCTAAGCGCCCCGCCTAAGGTATGCTAAGTGGGCTGTTCTATCGATTAATTGAATGTAACGGCAAGGGTGAAGTCCCGCCCTCATGAGAGCACGCACGTATATCGAAAATGAGCACGAGAATCGGTGCCGTGGGAGGCTGTTGCATGCCGCCCGTGACTACCTCCTCGCCATCGAAAGCCCCGCGGCTCGTCTCGACGAAGAGGGTTTCGGCAACGTGATCGTTGACATTTTCCTCCGGCACCGAACTCCGGGTCTGGACATTGAGCCGGGCGAAGCACTTCCACCCTCATAGCTTCGACTCCGCCCGGCCCGGTGTCGCTCGTGACGCACGTAAATTCCCGGATAGCGGCGGGATATGGCAAGGCAATTTGGCGCTAGTCACCGCGCATCTTGCATGTAAAGGCCCGCACGGATTTTCCCAGCGGGCTGGGTACACGAGTTGCTCCGCATGGGCCGCTTCGTTCAACGGGACATCCCTAAAACCTGCAAAGTTTGCAATTCGACGGGTTGTTAAACGTTCAACCTTGAACGCTCATTGATCTTTGTTAAGCGACGGGCGCTTACCCTTACATGAACGCACTAACACACATAGTACTTGCCGCTGCTCTGGCTTTCCCGGCCTCAGCGGCAGTCGTCTTCCAGAACCCTGGACTTGATGGAACACCCGGCTACGGGAGCGCACCAACAAGCTGGAACGCAGTCCCGTTGGGAACCCCCTATTCGGAGGCCACCTCTGCCGACGGAGCGGCCTCCATTTTGATGGGGCCAACAGGCCCAAACGTCTCAAACGGATACTTCGGCACACCCCATTCCGGAGACACTTTTGCCGGAGGGATCTATCGGATCATCAGCGGCAACCAGTATCAGCAAGGTATCCAGCAATCGGTCTCGGGTTTCACCGTGGGCCAAGAGTACAGCTTTAGCTTCTATCAAGCAGTAGTGGGCTACAGTGGAGCGCAGGACGATTCCGGAAGCTGGCGGGTTTTCGCCAACGGCGTCTTGATCGAAACCACCGATCCAAGCACCACAACGGTGGCTTGGAACACGCCGGGCAAACCTCTTGAATGGCAAGAGCGCGTTATCACTTTCACCGCTACTTCCGAAACCATCAATTGGGCGTTCCTCTCCTTCGACCCTGAGGGAAGCGGCCTGACGGCCGAAGATGGCGTCATGATGGGCATCGACTCATTTTCGGCGATCAACCCGGTCCCCGAAACAAGCACAGCACTTCTCGGAGCCTTTGGCATGATCGCTCTTCTTCGCCGTCGTCGCAACTGAGCGATTTTGACTTCGCGCTGCCCTCCAGCTAGCAGTGGATGCTGTAGCGCACAGGGCAGCGCTAGTTTGTGAGAGTCCGGGTCCGCATGTGCCGGCCCGGACTCTTTTCCTAGCACCCGCTGTAAGCGTGGGTCGGCCCCTGGGAGGGTGGCCGGCCCGCTAATCCTGCTTCTGTTTAGAAATAGTCGATCGGAAGGGAACCCTTTTGGGAACGTCGGGGCGTGGGACGAAGGCCCGCTTTTCGAACTTCACTCCGCGGATCTCCGCGAAGCGGAAGAAGCCCCACTTGTTGCTTTTCGTCACCCATGCAGCGAGGACAAAGGCGGACGACCGATTCGCTTGAAGAAGCGCGTGAGGCTCCACGGTGACGACTTCACCGTGGTAGCTGATTGTGAGATCCCTGCCGGCCGCAACCGCGGATCGAAGGATCTGCAGGGTAGGGCGGTGCGTTAACTTTTCCATGTGTTCTCATTGTCTGAAGTATCGATCCGCTGCCACGCGGTGAAGAGGCGGCTGCCCATGCAGCCCACCAGGCGGAAAACGATCTCCTGCTCGCCGAGTCCGGGGCACTTGAATACGCGGGGCTTCAGGCACCATCCCCAATCGGGCACGGAATCCGGGAGGATCCAATCACCGGGCAAACAAGCCTCGGGAGACGTACGTAGTACGCCAGTGTAAGTTTTTTCCATACCGACGAGGGCAAGAGGTGGACCACCGCCAAAGAGAGCGCCGGAGAGGACGGGCTCAGGGGAAGAGGAGCAAAACGTGCAAGAAGCTAAGACTCGCACAGTGCTCCTCTATTCCGATGAGGACAACATTTTTCGAGAGTTTAAGTATACCGCTTAGATGGTGTCCTATAATGCGACACAGTCCGCTTAACTGCGCAGCATGTTTGCTTGCGAGCTGCGATACTCCGCCTAGCAAGAGAGGCTGTGTCAACGCACGGCCGCGGGAGGCGGTTCTGAGGAGTGCCCCTCCCGCGTCATTCTTATTTGCTACCGGGAGCCGCTCTCAGCCTCTGGGGCTCCTCGAAACGGCTCCCGATCGCGTATCGCTCATGACATTGTTAGAATCGCGCGCGATTCGAATTCGTTACTCATGATTTTTCCCGAATCTCGCCGCGCTGAAGTGTCTCAATCCGGCCAATCCCTCTCCCTCTGACTCTCCGCACCTGCCGTCGAGCTGCACGCTCGCCCCATGGCACTTCTCGGCACGCTGCAGGTCCGCATGAGACTCGACACCGCGGCATTCGGCCAGAAGTTCAACAGCTTCACGAAGGACCTTGAGAAGCGCGCCAAGGGATTCTCCCGCGGCCTATCCGGCCTGACAGACTTCGGATCGCTGGTCGGCAGCGCGGGCATCGGCGCCGCCCTCACGCAGGGGATCTCAGCGGCGGGCAACTTCGAGTCGACCATCAACCAAGTCGCCGCGGCGGCAGACCTCGGAAAAAGCGCCATCACTGGACTTACCGAATCCGCCCTCGCCATGAGCAAGGGCACGGTATTCTCGGCTAACCAGACCGCCGAGGCGATGCTCGCACTTGCCAAGGCGGGCATGTCGCCTGCAGATCAAGCGGCCGGCGGCCTTGTGGCCACGATGCAACTAGCAGCGTCGGAGGGGCTCGATCTCGCGTTCTCAGCAGAGCGCATCGCCGAAGCCATGGGCGCATTCAAGCTCCAAGCAGCAGACGCATCGTCGATTGCCGATGCCCTCGCCGGCGCGTCGGTCGCTTCAACGGCATCGGTGGAGGGCCTTGCACAAGCGCTGCAACAAGTGGGCACGGTCGCGAAGCAGAAGGGTGTTTCCCTGCAAGATACCAGTGCAGCGCTCGCTCTCTTCGCTCAAAACGGACTCAAGGGATCGGATGCCGGCACATCTCTCAAGACGATGCTCTCGCGACTAATTCCGGAGACGGACAAGGCCGCCGATGCGATGGAGAAGTATGGCCTTAAGTTCATCAATTCGGAGGGAGCGTTTCTGAGCCTCTCCGAGGTTTCGGAGCAACTTCGGCAGAAGCTCGGAGGGCTGTCGGCGGCCCAGCAATCATCAGCACTGCAAACCATCTTCGGTAGCGATGCCATCCGTGCAGCTGCAATTCTCACCCAAGAGGGTGCCGGAGGCCTGCAAGCATACATCGATGCCACCAAGGACAAGAACGCGGCCGAGAAACTCTCCGAGGCCCGCACCCAAGGTTTCAACGGAGCGATGCTCCGGCTCCGCAATACCTTCGAGCAAATCGCCATCGGGATCTCCCGCGGCGGGTTCCTTGAGGCCCTCACCAAAATTGCCACCAAGGGTGCCGAGTTCGTCACCCGTCTCTCCACCCTCCCGGATTGGGTAAAGAATATCGGCATCGGCTTCGCCGTCGCTGGCGCTCTCATTCCGCCCTTTGCTCTGGCCATTTCGCAACTCGTCCTCGCTGGCCCGGCTCTTCTTACCGGTTTAGGCGCGGTGACCGGATTCCTTCTCGGTCCCTGGGGACTCGCCATCATGGGCGCGATCGGGGCCGGCATCCTCTTCAAGGATGAACTCATTTCCGCTTGCGAAGGCCTGAAGTCCTGGTTCGCGGGTTGGCTCGATGAGAACCAGCTTCTCCTTGCCGAGTTCGGTGTCGCGTGGGAAGGGCTCGTCACCGCCCTACAGCCCCTGTGGGAAGCAATCAAGACGGGGTTCTCCCTTATTGGACAGGCCATCCTCTCCGCCTTCGGTGCCAACGGGGCGAACGTCATGCAGGCCTTCGGTTCCCAAGCCGGATCCGTTCTCCAAGGATTGGTGATGCTCGGCACCCGCGTCGTCCAGGAACTCACGACCGTCGTCAACTGGATTGCGACCTACGTCCCTCTCGCCGCGGGAAAGCTCCACGAGCTCTACACCACGATCAGCAAGTGGCTTTCGGATACGAGGGCCATGTGGGTCGATATCTGGAACGGTTTGGTTCAGGACCTCGAGAATGCATGGATCGAGATCAAGACCACGCTCCGCGCCTCCGCCGATGCAATCATGGAGTTCTGGCGCAATTACGATTGGCTCGAACTCGGCCAAGCGATCATCGACGGCATCGTCCACGGCCTCAAGGCGGGGGCTTCCACGGTGATCCAAGCTGCCAAGGATCTGGGGCAATCCGTGATCGACGGGGCCAAGGGTATCCTCCGGTCCAATTCGCCCTCCAAGGTCTTCATCGGCATCGGCGAGGACGTCGGCAACGGCTTCGTGATCGGTATCCGCAAAAAGATCTCCGAAGCAGGGAAGGCGGTGCAGCAACTTGTCTCCACCAACCCCGGCAGCTTCGGCGCGTCCTTCATGGCCAGCGCAACGCGAAACATCGTGGGGCCGGATGCCGACAAGCAGTTCAAGGCCTGGACCGAGAGCATCAGCAAGGGCGCGATCCAAGTGCAGTCCGCCTGGTCCTCGGCCATGACCCACGTCGGCAGCGCGATCGATGAGTTCGTGAAAACCGGCAAGCTCAACTTCTCCGACCTCGTCCGCTCGATCATTGCCGACCTTGCCAGCACCGCCCTCAAGAGCGCCTTCAACGGCCTCCTGCAGGGCATCCTCGGCGCCACCGGCGGCATGTTTGGCGGCAGCACCGGCAGCACGGGCGGCGGCATCCTCTCCGGGCTCGGCAGCATCTTCGGGGGAATCTTCGGCGGCATGGCCAGCTTCGAGGGTGGCGGCTACACCGGCACCGGTTCCCGCTCCGGCGGCCTCGACGGCCGGGGCGGTCGCCTTGCCCTGCTTCACCCTAAGGAAACCGTCATCGACCACGCCGCGATCAAGCGCGATGCCCGCGGGTCGCAGCGCCCGCAGGTGCATGCGCCCATATCGATAGTCCTGCAACCCGGCGTCTCGCACGAGGAACTCGCCCGCATCATGCCCACCGTTCAGCAGGGCATCATCAAGACCCTGCTCGAAACCATCCCCCGCGGCGGTCGCTTCGCCTCGGCCTTCGGCCAGTAATCATGCCCGCCACCATCGATCTCCCGGAAGTGCTCAAGCGCGTCGTCCGCCTCTCGTGGACGATGGAGAGCAATCATGGCCTCGCGGAGTCCGCCTTCACCGGCGCCGTGCAAGCCCAGCGCGGTCAACTCGAGCGCTGGTCCTTCACCATGGAGTTCCGCAAGATGAACCGAGCCGAGGCTCAGGCAGCCATCGCTTTCTTCATGCGGCTCGAAGGCCAGCTCAACCGCTTCCGCATGGCCGACCCCGCCGCCCTCAAGCCGCTCGGCAAAGGCACCGGCAATCCCGTCGCCTCCACCGCCACCACCGCGGGATCCCGTACGCTCGCCACCACCGGCTGGCTCCCGAATGTCCCTGGCCAACTCCGCGAGGGCGATTGGGTCCAGATCGGCGACCAACTCTCGCGCGTCCGCGAGGATGTCGACAGCGATGCCGCCGGTGCCGCCGCGCTCGACCTCTGGCCCAAGCTGATGCTCGCCGTGCCCGAGGGCACCCCGATCATCCTGCGCCCTGCCAAGGGCATCTTCCGCTTCACCAGCGAGGCCCCGAGCTTCGACCTCACCGCCGCCGATACCAACAAGCCCTTCAGCTTCCGCATGAGCGGCGTGCAGGAAGTGCTTTTGCCCTGAAGCCATGCGCGATCTCTCCCCCGAATTCCTCGCCGCCATCCGCGCCGATAGCGTGGTGCCCGCCCTCCTCGTCTACCTCGACTTCGCGGGCGATCCCTTCCGCGCCTGGACCGGCCTCGGCCCGGTCGAGGGGCTCGGCCACACCTGGCAAGGCGTAGGCAATCTAGGCGAAGTCGGCGGCATCGAGGAATACTCGGAGATCCGCGCAGGCACCGTTGAACTCCGCCTCTCGCGCATTCCCGGTACCGCCCTCGCCGATGCCTTCACGCTTACCTACAAGCGCCGCGCCGCGGAGATCCACCTGGTGCTGCTTGATGAAGAGAGTGACGCACCGGCCGTCCTCCACAGCGCGCTGCTTTTTCGCGGTTCCATGGACACCCTCGAACTGGACCGCCAGCCCGGCGAATCCTCCTTCACACTCGTCCTTGCCAACGAGCTTGCCCGCCTCAAGGACTCATGGGGCCTCCTCTACACCGACAGCGACCAGCAGCGGCTTTTCCCCGGCGATACGTCGCTGCGCTTCGTCCCCTCCCTTCAAGACAAGAAGGTCCGCCTATGAACCGCTCCGAGCTCCTCGCCGCCTACCTCGCCGAAGTCTGGGGCCGCCCTTACCGGATTGGCCAGTGGGACTGCATCCTTTTTATCGCGGAATGGGCCGATCGGCTCCAAGGTTCCGAAACCTTTGCCAGAAAGCTTCGCGGGCACTACAGCACCGAACGAGAAGGCCTCGCCACCTTCACTTCGAGCACCGGCGTCAACCCTGCGATTGTCACTGCTCTGGGAATTCACGACTGGCAAGCGGTTCCCTTCAGGACAAAAACCTTACTGGATCCTCTCAGCTTTCAGCCGGGCGATATCATCCTCACGGATTTTCATCACCCGGGAATATGGGATGGCGCAGCGATCGTTGCGCAGCCGGCTCGGTCAACTGGAGTGCTCAGAATTCATTTTGATCACGCTACATTCGCACTTCGCTTTCCCGCTGAACCTCACCAATCCCAAGACGTCCCCATCTCCTGATCACCCGCTCCGGGTCACGCTCCCCCCATGGGCGTCATCGGCGGCATCGTAGCGGGCATCGCATCCTTCCTCGGCGCGTCCGGTGCCGTCGCCTCTGCCATCGGCTTCGCGGTCAATCTTGGCATCGCCGCCTTCTCCATCTCTTCCTCCCTCGGCGCCGCCAAGGAACAACGCCAAGCCGCCGAACGCGCGCGGCTCGATAGCATCCAGCGCAACGCCTTCCGCAACTTCCGCCAGCCGCTCACCCCGCGTCGCATTGTCTTCGGCACCTGCCGCGTCGCTGGACCCCTCGTCTTCGCTCACAACCGCAAGCTCCACGGCACCCACCTCGTCGTCGCCCTCGCCGGGCACGAGGTCGAGGAGATCGTCTCGGTCTGGCTCCTCGAGGACGAGCTGGTCTACCAAAAGACCGGCCCCAACCTCGGCGCCGTCGCGGGCAAATATGGCAAGGCCGTCCTCATCCAGACCTTCCGCGGCACGGCCACGCAGGAGATCGGCAACGCGATGATCGCCGCGCAGGACAACCGCCCCGGGGTTCCCGCCGCTTCCCTCGATCCCGGCATCATCGTCCCCTCCGACCAGTTCCGCGGCATCGCCGCCATCTATGCCATCTGCCGCGCCTGGTCGCAGCTCTTCGAGGGCGAGACCCCGGAATTCGCCGCGATCGTGAAGGGCAATAACCAGATCTTCGACCCGCGCGACGATTCCACCGGCTACACCGCCAATCCCGCGCTCTGCACCGCTTGGTATCTCTCCGCCATCATGGGTTTCCCCTGGTCCACCATCGACAGCGAGGCCCTGATCGCCGCGGCCGATCACTGCGACGAGGAGGTCGAGCTCAAGGCCGGCGGCACCGAGAAGCGCTACGAATGCCACGGCGTCATCACCGCGGACATGCAGCACCGCGAGGTCCTCTCCCTGCTCGAGCGCTCGATGGCCGGGCGCGTCCGCTATGCCTCGGGCAAGTGGTTCATCACCGCCGGCGCCGCGCCTGTCGCGGATCCCGTCGACTTCACCGAGGCCAGCGCGCAGGCCGGTTACAAGGTCCTCTACGATCCGCCCGACCGCTCGCTGCCGAATGCCGTGCGCGGCTCCTACGTCGACACCAAGTCATGGCAGCCCCGCGCCTACCCGCAGCGCGAGCTTCCCGCCGCCATCACCGCGGAGGGCGGCCCCTGGTGGCTCGACATCGATCTCCCGCTCACCGTCTCGCCCTCGATGGCCCAGCGCATCGCGAAGATCGAACTCCTGCGCGCGCGTTCACGCCGCCGTTTCTCGATCGAGCTCGATCTCCGCGGCCTCGCCGCCCAACCCGGCAGCATCGTCACCTGGTCCGCTCCCGATATCGGCATGGCCGCCGCCCCCTTCGAGGTCGATGCCTTCGGCTTCACCCGCCGCGATGGCAAGCGCGGCGGCAAGGTCCTCGGCACTCGCCTCGACCTGGTCGAGTGGGGCGAAAGCATCTTCGCGTGGAATCCGGCCACCGATGAGAAGGAAGGCACCGACGGCGTCGCGAATCCGGGCGGCATCACCCCGCTCGCGCCGACCGATTCCTGTTACCTCGAAGCGAACCTCGAGGCCGCGGGCGCGGACTTCTACGCCGAGTATCACATCTCCTGGACCGATCCCGAAATCGACGAGGCGACCCTGCAGCACGTACGCTCTGTGGTCACCGTTACGATCAAGTGGGACAATGCCGGTAGCGAGGAAACCACCGTGGCCACCGCCACCGAGGACGTGCTCCCGAACGTCGAAACGCTGATGAAGCCGATCGAGGCAAGCGAGACCGGCTGGACCTACGTCTCGCACGAAATCAGCGTCACCCTCGCCGCCCACTACTCCAGCGGCCTCGCCAGTGGTCCGGCCACCCTCGGCCTCTGCGAAATCCCGCCCTCGACCTACTTCGGCAGCAGCAGCGCGGGCACCTTCCCGGACCAGTTCTTCTACGAGCTCGAAGGCGAGAGCGATCCCACTTGGTATGGCTCCGCGAACGAGGATCATCTTGTCCAGTTCCTCGTCGGGCCCGACCTCTCGATCCTCTACGATGTCGACGGCCAGCCCATCGCCGAGCTCGCATCCGGCGGCCCCGCGGGCGTCTACACCGCAACAAGCGTCGGAGAAGCCCGCTTTAATGACGGCAACCCCTGGACATTCACGTTCACCCTTGTTTAGCAGACGGGACCTTCTCGCTCAGGCATTCGCGATCCTTCGATCCGTCGCAGCTTCAAAGCTCGATCCAGTTCCCGAACGGCCGCTTCGAACTCATCGGGGGTTAGCCCCGTGAAGTGAGGAATGACTCTTCCGTCATTCATGAGGATAAGAGCATCGGTTGCCCTTCCTCCGAAATGGCGGCTGCCGATCCCGGTGGGCCAACTGCCTTGGGGCGACACCTCAAGAGCCTTTGCCACGGCAGCAAAAAGGGCATCGGAATCACGGCAAGATGGAGAGGTCGAGATCACGGTCCGCCATACAATGTTTTCATGCAAGAAGTCAACGTCGGATTGGCTATCAAGTGATCTCAATCCTCCCAATCCTTCGCCCTCTCGCTACCCGCGATTCGCTACTCGCTCCTATATTCGGACCATGCCGTCCGCCGCCGTCCGCCTGCTCTGCGAGGCCCGCAACTCGTCCCGCACCATCCGCGATGCCGCCACGCAGGAACGCCCATTCTACTGGCGCGGATCCTCGGTCGCCTTCGAACTTGCGCTGACCAATCGCGGCGCCCATCTCCTCTCTGCCGGCGTCGGTTCGATCATCGTGGAGGTAAAACGCCTCGACGCCTTCCCGCTCGACGACGCCCTGATGCGGAAAGAATTCGTCGAAGGGGACTGCGACGCCGCCTTCACGGCTGCCGATTGGGACGGAGGCACCAAGGCCCTCCTCACCGCGAACTTCACAGTCAACGAGGCCGCCATCCTCCCGGGCACCTACCGATTGATCGTCACCCACGTGGACGCGCAGGGGAACGTTAACATCCACCTTTCCAGCGAGCTGGCGGTACTAGATCCACAGACCGGCAGCGAGGGCATCGACCCGCCGCCGATCGCTTGGACCTATCTCGACAGCGTCCCGATGGTCCGCACCGACGGCGACCAGAACCTCTCCGACGCCCAAGCCCTCCAAGCCCTCGAAAACCTCCGCCTGCGGCATGTCGCTTCCGGCCTCAAGATCGTCCTTAACTCCAACGGCGGCCTCGACCTCGCCATTTGGAACCAAAGCACCAACTCCTATCGCGTCCTTCGCCTAGAGGGAAACCCCGGCGATCTCACAGAGGGCTTCATCTTCTCCGATCCGGAGTAACCCACGCTTTCCACACACCATGAACTGCACGATCAAGCTCCTCGCTCTCAGCTCTATCCTCTTCGCTACCGCCCTCGCCGATCCTCCGCCGCCCGCTCCTCCCGCCACCACGCCCACGGGTGGCACCCCCACGCGCGCGGAACTGAATGGCAAGGCTAACAAACCCCTCGGCCCCTTCGCGGGCGACATCCAAGCCGCGGCCGCGGGCGTCGCCTTCGATGAAATCTACCGCAAGTCGGACGGCTCGATCGCCTGGCTGCGCAAGCCGGTGATCACCACGGTCGCCACCGTCGGCGATTCCATCACCGAGCAGAACTCGAACGATCTGAACCGGCTCAATGGCTACGGCTATGCGACCTGCGCCCGCATGTTGAGCGGCAGCAAATATGACTTCGAGGCGAATGGCAGCGTGCTCGAGTTCGCCACCGGGGGCAGGAAGTCCGCCGCGGTGCTTGCCACCCACATTCCCCAGGTCATCGCCAGCGGGGCCGATGCCGCCATCATCCTCGCCGGCACGAATGACGTTGCCGGCAGCCCGGTCGAGCCAGCCAGCGTGACCGTTGCGAACCTCGAGGCGATGGTCGACCAACTCCGCGCCGCGGGGATCTGGCCGATCGTCTGCGAGATCCCTCCGATCGGCCTCGCACTCTCCGGCGGTTCGAACTCCGCCGGCGTCGTCAGCGCGCGCG